>JACRPW010000043.1 GCA_016223005.1 Deltaproteobacteria bacterium
TTTACATGCCTTGCTAATGGTAAAAACATTTGATGACTTGCAGTCGCATCCTGTTGTTGGCAGTTCATGGGAAGGGTTTGTTATTGAACAGATAGCGGGAATCTTGCCTGAAAACACCCTGCTCTATTTTTACAGAACAGGCGCAGGCGCTGAAATTGATTTACTGGTTTTTGACAGGAAAAACCTACCCATAGCAATAGAGGTCAAATATTCCTTGAGCCCAAAGGCGGAAAAGGGATTTTGGATGGCATGTGAAGATCTCTCATGCAAAAAGGGGTTTATTGTTTATCCGGGTAAAGAATCTTATCCCATAGCACGAAATATCACGGTATTGCCTGTTAAAGAAATTTCAAAGATTGCAAAGGAATTTTGAGGGAGGCTAAAAGAAATTCTATGACAAAAGCGAATATAAGAAAAAATATTATAAACAAGGCAAAGCGGAAAAATAAAGGGGACAAATTTATTTTTTTCTTAAAATAAATCTGTCCCCTTTTTAGTCTAACGGAATAGGACAATGCATGTGCTACAGATGTGGACAGTTTATGTGTTACTGACAGGGACAGACGCAGGTCTTGTCATTTTGGACAGGTATGAGATAATAAAGACCACTTTATTTTTATCTTTTAAAGCATGCAACCCAATGCCCTTTTTTGATTTCCTTTAATTCAGGTTCTTCTGCATTACACTCTTTGTCAACATTCGGACATCTATCTTTATAAATACAGCCTGAAGGGATTTGTAAGAGATTCGGCACCATACCCTTGATTGTTTTAAGAGATTTTCGTTTCCCCTCAACTTTTTCTGCACAAGGGAGGGACTCAATAAGTCCAATGGTATAAGGGTGCATTGGCTCCTGAAAAATAGATTTTGTATCAGTGTATTCAACAACCCTTCCTGCATACATTACTAAAACATCATCTGCTGTCTCTGCAACAATCCCAAGGTCATGGGTTATAAGCATTACAGCCATACCAAGTTTTTGCTGGAGTTCCCTTATAAGTTCAAGGATTTGCGCCTGAATTGTAACATCAAGGGCAGTTGTAGGCTCATCTGCAATTAAAAGATTGGGGTTGCATGAAAGCGCCATAGCAATCATAACCCTCTGTCTCATACCCCCGCTTAACTGATGTGGATAATCCTTTGTCCGCCTTTCAGGAGATGGAATGCCAACTAATTTAAGCATCTCTATCACCTTTAGTTCTACTTCCTTCTTGCCCAAATCCTGATGGAGTTTTATTGCCTCTTTTATCTGACTGCCTATTGTAAACACGGGGTTTAAGGAAGTCATGGACTCCTGAAATATCATTGAAATCTCATTACCCCTTACATGATGCATCTCCTCTTCAGAAAGTTTGAGGAGGTCTTTGTTATTCTTGTTCCCGAATGTTTCTATCGGGGAATAGATAATCTCACCGCTAATAATCTTTCCGGGGTGAGGGACAAGTCTCATTATTGAAAGGGCAGTAACACTCTTGCCGCAGCCTGACTCACCGACAATCCCAATCGTTTTGCCTTTCCCAAGGGTAAAACTAATACCCCTTACTGCCTTAAGTTCACCTGCATCAAGAAAAAACGATGTATGTAAATCCTTAACCTCTAACATCTGTTTGTATCCTTTCTGCCAATTGCCTGAAAGAAGGATGCATTGGCCCTGCCACAATATTCTGTTTTAAATCTTCCGTAACATACAGCCCAACCCTGACAACAGGTATTCTATATTTTTCAAAGACGGTCATTATCTTACTGCAAATTATTATCATATCTTTTAACTGCCATGGCTTATATAAGCCTTTAAGATATAGCCTTTCAAGGGGAGTATCCTTTATTACTAGAGCGGGATATATCCTTATAAAGTCAGGCACCATATCTGCAACTTTATAGGCAGTATAAAGTATTGTTTCATCTGTATCACCAGGAAGTCCGGGCATTATCTGGACGCCAATTTTAAATCCATTTCCCCTTAATAGTCTTACCGCAGTTCTTGTATCCTCTGATGCATGACCCCTGCCTGATTTTTTCAGCACAGCATTATCCATTGACTGGACACCTAGTTCAACAGTGGTTACACCATACCTTTTCAGCAAATCCAGTTTCTTGTCGTCCACAGCATCAGGTCTTGTTGATACCCTTAATTCATCTACAAGACCGTTCTGTATAAAACGATAGGCAGTTAAAAGAAGTTTTTCCTGAATATCTGCATCCATAGCAGTAAATGTCCCGCCGTAAAATGCTATCTCTTTTACTGCCTGCCCTTTCCATGTGCGGAGATATTGGGTAATTGTCTCTTCCATCTCTGCAGGTGATGGAGGGGAAGATGTTCCTGTAATCTTTTTCTGATTACAGAATACGCACTGATGCGGACACCCTGAGTGGGGAATAAAAAAAGGGATAATAAAATGTTTTTTTCTGCCCATAAAAAACTTAATCTTGATACTTGAGTTTTATCAAAGCCTCTCTGGCTGCCTGCTGTTCAGCCTCTTTTTTACTTTTCCCCCTCCCTGTCCCCATCATCTCACCACTTATTACGACATTAACAATAAATGTCTTGTCATGCTCAGGACCAACCTTATCTATCAGCCGATATTGCGGAACGGTCTTAAATCTCCCCTGCACATACTCCTGAAGGTCGGTTTTATAATCCAAAGATATAATGTTATTGGAAAATTTGCTTAAAAGGGTGTCAAAATATCCTTTAACAGTATCAAAGGTTTTATCAAACCCCTTGTCTAAATACATAGCGCCTATTATTGCTTCAAATGCATCAGCAAGCATGGATGGTTTTTCCCTTCCACCTGTTAATTCTTCTCCCTTGCCCAAGAAAATGTATTGACCTACAGAAAGCCCCATTGCTGCATGTGAGAGGGTAGGCTCACTAACAATCCTTGCCCTTAATTTGCTTAACCCCCCTTCATCCATCTCCGGATACCTTGTTGTAAGTAAATGGGTTATAACAGCAGAAAGTATAGAATCACCCAAAAACTCCATCCGTTCATTACTTTCTTTCAATCCCTCCTCCATCTTTTCATTGAGATAGGAAGTATGAATGAGTGCCTTTTTTAATAACCCAATATCCTTAAATTCATAACCTAGTTTTTTTTCAAACTCCTTAAGTTCAGCATCGCACGTCGTATACACCAAAAACCTCCTTCCCTTTGCTCTCTTTTAATAAGACATTCACCTCTTTGTTGATGATGCCAGTTCCGTATTTAAAAACCACAGGGATATAGTTTCTTGATTTACCTTTCACCATCTCGCTGTCTTTACCAACTATTGACTCAACTAGTACACACGCACCCTTCCCAATCTGGGTTTTATAAAAATTCTGCCTCTTTTCTTGGCCAAGATTCTTTAATAATATGCATCTTTCTTCTTTGAGCCTAAAGTCTACCTCATCTTTAAAATCATGAGCAGGTGTGCCTTTTCTCTTTGAGAATGGGAATATATGGAAATATGTTAATGGTAAATCTTCCAGCGATTTGTATGTATTCATAAACTGCCTATCTGTTTCACCGGGAAATCCTGCAATAATATCAATGCCTATTGAGATGTCATCAATAGCATCATGTATCTTTTTTACCTTTTCAAAAAATAAATCTTTAGAATAATGATGCCTGTTCATTCTTTGCAAGATACTATCATCACAACTCTGCACAGCCAGATGCAGATGATTACATATACCATTTGACAATGCCATTATCTCAATAAGTTCATCAGTTACCTCATCAGGGTCAAGGGAAGATATACGGAATCTACAAGGGTAATTTCTTTTATCTATCTCCTTAATCAGTTTAGCAAGGCTTCCTTCTCTATCAGCCGTTCCATATGAGCCAAGGTGTATGCCTGTTAATACTATCTCTTTATAGTTATTTTGAATCAAGAGTTCAATCTCTCTTATCATATCATCAAACGATAAACTTCTGCTTTTGCCCCTTGCATATGGGATTATGCAGTAAGAACACCTTCGGTTGCAGCCATCCTGAATCTTTAGAAATGCCCGTGTTCTATCGGAAGAACCTTTTGCAATTAGATTAGGCTTAAGATTTAAGGCTGAAGACTCCAGGCTATTTACAATAATCTGCGGAACCTCTTGTTTGCCTCTGTAGATTAGATTTAGTATTGTATCTTTGTCCACATTACCTAATATATAGTCAATGCCGCCTATCCTTTTCACATCATCAGGAGATACTTGGGCATAACACCCTGTAACAATAACCACTGCATCAGGATTGGACTTCTTTGCCTTTCTTATAAGATAACGTGATTTGTAATCAGCAATATTAGTAACAGTGCAGGTATTGATGATATAGGCATCCGCAGGCTCTGAAAAAGGGACAACCCTATAATTATCCATTAACATGCCTTCTATTGCAAATGAATCATACTGATTTGCCTTGCACCCAAGTGTTGTAATTGCAACCTTCACCTGAAAATACCTCTTAGGTTTATATTAGCATATTTTTTAACTGCTTTATATCTTCAATCAAAAAATCTGCGCCTGCGATTATAAGTTCATCACTTCCCCTGAAACCGTAAACAGCGCCGCAGGTCATTACACCCGCATTTTTACCTGCCTCTATGTCAATTCTGCTGTCGCCTACGAATACAGTATTTTCTGGTCTAATATCCAATTCCTCTAATACAATATCAATCGCCTGCGGATGAGGTTTTTTGTTCAGGACATTGTCTCCTCCAACGACCCTTTTAAAATATCCTGATATTGCCAGACCATCAAGTATCTTTTTTGTTAAGCCGATAGGCTTGTTTGTAACTATTGCAAGTTTTTTATCTTTAAAATATTCAATGACATCTTTTGCACCAGGGTATAAAAATGTATCCATAAGAAGATGTCCTTCATAGTATCTTAAAAAGAGCTCTCTTGCCTCACTTAAAAGATTATGCCTCTTTACAGGGATTGCCTGCTCAAGCAGCATACCGACTCCCCACCCTATGTATGACTTTATTACATCATAAGGGAGTTCATCAAACCCCATATGGTTAAGTGTCTTATTCACTGCCCATACAATATCCCTGCTTGACTCAATGAGTGTTCCGTCTAAATCAAAGATTATCAAATCAACCATTACCTTTTTTCCCATCAGATCTCCTATACTATCCTGCCCCCATCAATCTATAACCTTAAATCTAACCCTTCCAACCAACTGCCCTCCCCCTGTCTCAATATCCACTATCCATGTCCCCTTTGCATCATTTCTGGCAAGAGTCCTCTTTGACCATGTTCTGTAGCCCTCTTTTCTCCCGCCTGTAATCACCTGAGGGACCTTCTGTATAAATACATCATCCTTTTTCCATACATGCCACAATGTCTCTTTTATGCCCATTGGCGCGAATATAGATGTATAGCAGTATATAGTCTCAAGCCCTTTTGATGATATACTTGAAAACGGTGATGTCGGCTCTTTTTTTACCCTGTCTATATCTGTGCTTGCTGTGCCAGAAATAAGTTTTAATGGCACAGGCGGGATAAAGCCTTTTAACAAATTTACTGCCAGGAAAGAAATAAGAATCATTGGAATAATAATAAATATCATTCCCAAATTAAAACCTTTCAGGACATGCTTTGAACTCACCACGATTTGTCTATAATTAACAAATAAAGGTGACAGCAATAAGATGGATAGTGAAATGCTTATATAAAGGCTGAAGATATTTCTTACACCTGCAAGGACAGGCAGGCAAAAATTTAAAAAGGCAAACAGGTTGAATGTATAGAACAAAAACTGTGTAACCTTGCTGCGTAAAATCACTGTCCTGTAGAGGTTGTCAAATGTTGTTATTATTGCCAGCGCTGTTATGATAATGAGAAAAACCACATTTTTTGAATAAAGGGTTGAACTCTGATAGTAGATTGGCAGGAGGAATAATATCAAATCCTGATAAATGTTCTGATTTATAAATTCAATACACCATACAGCGATCGGAAATATTTTGTTTTCGCAAGAGAGATGTCTTGCAAATCGCAGCAGTATTATAGTGGTAATGCCTATGAATATGAGATAAATGAATGCCCATCTTATAAATTCAAATCCCCTTTCCCATAACACTATGGTTAGTATCCCAAGCAGAAGCGAAAGGTATGGAAAGTATTTATAATACCTATTGGTTACATGAACAAGTCTATCAATATAAGAAAGGATTATCTCTTTCAAGTCTGTTCAATCTTCTTTGCAATCTCAACAACCTTGTCAACAGAAACCATGATGAGTTTCTTGCCTTTTTCTTTTGTTGCCTTTTGCGGATTTCCCCAGACACCGTTTTTCCAGTGTTTGACCTTGTCCCTTGCAATAAACGGTGCTGGAAATTCTGGATACTCCTCTTTTGCCCTGCCTTTTACTAGGTTTGGAGCGAGGTATAAAACCCTTGATGTCTCAATCTCTCCAGCATGTCCGTCGTTTTCTGTTTCAACCACCTTCCCTGCTTCTTTTACTATGCTGTCGTATTCTGATATTACAGCGATTTTAATATCACAAATCTCATCTATCAGTCCCTCGCCAACCTCACGAAGCGCTGACATATGTATGCCCCCGGCATGTCCTGAAATTAAGATGAAATTCTTTAGTCCCTGCGAGTATGCTGATTTGATTATATCCCTTGTTATTGCCCTTAAACTATTCGGGGAGATGCCGATGCTCCCTGCATGCTGCCTTGTTGATGTCAAAACACCAAAATGCAAGGGAGGTGCAACAAAGACATTAACCCTCTTTGCTGCCTCTTTGCAAACCTCATAAACCTGAATCGTATCGGTAGAAAGAGGCAGATGACTGCCGTGCTCCTCTACCGTGCCAAAGGGGATAATCAGGGTCTTTGTCTTTTTAAGGCCCTTTTTAAAATCTGTCATTGTAATGTTTTCCAAAAGCATTTAAAACCTCCTTTTTGATGCAAGCGTATGTGAAATTAGAGAAAGAAGCGAAGCAAAAACTTTTAGTTGTCAAGAGGGTTTTTCACTCCAAGTATGTTTTTTGTTGCCACATGAGTATATATCATAGTTGTCTGGAGATTGGAATGCCCGGTTTTTATAAGTTTTTATAATTTTATAATTTTTTTCTTGATGAGCACACCTTTAATTTCTATAATCCATCATAATGTTGAATAAACATAAAAAAGATAAGGAGATAAGGTTATGAAGAAAATAGTATTTCTTTTTATCCTGATTTTTTCAATTTTATCTGGATGCGCCCCAACAACACAACGAGTCAAGGTAGACGATGCATTGGTTAAAGCAGAGGCACAGAGGCAGATGGAGGCAGATTTATTTTTGTCTAACAAATAAATCCAGCGGACGGCAAAAAACGCCGCCGCTGATTTTGGCCGATGTCCTCGACAAACCTGCTGATGAGGCTCTTGCGGAACATAAAAAACGGCAGGAAAGTATGTTGAGGATTTTCTGAGGAGCGAAGCGCAGTATAAAGACATTTATTGCGTTTGTATTAGTTTCCTTTTGTAGAGCCATATTCCAGCCCATGCGCCAAGTCCGTCAGCAGCAATGTCAAACGGGTCAAAGAACCTGTTTGGCACAAAGAACTGATGGATTTCATCAGAAATACCATAAAGGAATGTTATTAAAAAGGCAACTATTACAAATCTCTTATAATCTTTTTGGGTTGCGTTTATAGCCCTTGCCCATAGAAGAGAAAGAAAGGCATACTCAGAAAAATGGATTACCTTATCAATATTCCAGATATCAGGTATCGGCAAATCAACATACGGCACAGATGACAGATAATATATGAATGCCATATAAACCATTACAGGCAGCCAATAAATGACAATATGTTTAAGTTTTATTGGTCTTCTTTCTGTAGCCATGTTCAAACCCTTTATCATATAATCTTGACCCTTGACCGTGAAAAGTATGCTTTTCACCCCTTGACCCTATTGTATTCCCCACAATTATCATTGCCTGCCTTTTAATCCCTGCCCTTTTTACCCTTTTGCAAATATCCTTTAATGTGCCTTGCACAATCTTTTCATCTTCCCATGTTGCCCTGTAAACAACAGCGATAGGGGTGTCTTCTAAATAGCCTTTTTTCAATTCATCAACTACCCTGTCAATCATGCCGACACTTAAAAATATGCACATAGTTGCATTATGCTTTGCGAGCAGAGGTAGTTTCTCTTTTTCAGGCACAGGGGTATTGCCTTCAAGTCTTGTAAAGATGACAGTTTGTGTAACTTCAGGCAGTGTGAGTTCTTTTTTCAATGCAGAGGCAGAGGCAAATGCAGAACTTACACCCGGCACAATCTCGTATGGTATGCCCTGCCTTTCAAGTATCTCTATCTGTTCCTGTAAGGCGCTGTATAATGTCGGGTCTCCTGTATGCAGCCTTGCAACCTTTTTGCCGCGCCTTGCAGCATCTGTAATAACCCGCATAATCTCTTCAAGTGTCATCGGTGCAGAATTATAAATCAAGGCATCCTTTTTTGCATACATCAAAACCTTTTCTTTTACAAGAGAGCCTGCATAAACTACGACATCAGCCTCTTCAAGGAGTCTTTTGCCCTTTACTGTGATGAGTTCAGGGTCGCCTGGACCGGAGCCGATAAATGACACAACTGCTGCCTGCTGGTTTTTTAATATTTTAGTCATAGAGATAACAATATCTGCCCTTTAACCTTTTTGTCTTCCACCATCTCAAAAATCTTTACCTTTCCATATTCGCCATCATATCCGGGGATAATATTGACATTGCCTTCCCGCACCATTGATATGGCTTCCATTATACGAGATGTGCTTGCATCTTCAATCTCTTTTGCTGGAATATCCATCAGGATTTTAAACTCACTGCCAAGTTTTTCAAGAAGGCTCTGATACTGCTTGCAGACTGTCTTGCTGTTTACACCAACATTTAGCACCTCTGCAAGAATTTCAGATAAGGGAATTACAGAATAAAATGGCAGTGCATTCTTTGGCTTAAAACCATTTTGTCTGTCTGCTAGTTTTTCAACCCTGTGCATCACACCGACTGTAACCTTTTTGCTGCATACAGGGCAGAGATAATTATGCCTTATTGTTTCATCTGGTGAAAGACAGGCACCGCACTGTCTGTGTCCATCATAATGGTATTTGCCTTCTTCAGGAAAAAATTCAATAGTCCCTGAAAATCCTGTTCTGGTTTTTATGGCATTGGTAATGCCTCTGTATGAAAGTTCTGTGTCAAATATATTAGATTCTCTGCCTATCTTGGCTGGAGAATGGGCATCAGAATTTGAAATCAGGGTGATTTTATCAAGGGCTGACAGCCTCCAGTTCATAGGAGGGTCTGATGAGAGTCCTGTTTCAACGGCATGGATATGAGGTGTCAAGTCTTCAAAACATTCTTCAAGAGAGTCAAAACCTGATGATGCACCTAATACAGAAAAATGGGGGGTCCATGCATGTGCAGGTATCAACATGGCATCAGGAGACGCATCCATTACAATCCTTAAGAGTTCTTTTGCATCAAGCCCGAGTATCGGTCTTCCATCAGCGCTTAAATTCCCAATCTTTGACAATTGATCATTGAGCCGTTTTGCACCTGTAAAATCAGGGGCAAGTATTATTGAGTGTACCTTTCTAATCTTTCCATTTTTGCTGTATATGCAGCTGATTTCAGCGGATAAAAGAAAATAGACCTCACCCCTGCATAAGAATGGGATGTCGTCTGTTTGCAATTCCTTTTTGAGTTTGAACAAGCCATTCCCTAAAGGTATAATCTTTTCACCAAGTTCCTTAAACCATGCAGGATGGGTAAAATCCCCTGTAGATATTACAGTGATGCCTTTGAATTGCGCCCACTTCCAGATGCCTTCAGGCGACATATCCTGACTTGTTGCCCTTGAGTATCTTGAATGTATATGAAGGTCGGCAATAAAATGCATAATTATTTCACCAGCGGTTTTATAATATCTGCAGGCAGTTCAAGGATTCTTTGAAATATACCTAAAATCCCTGTGCCAAGTGATTTTACAGGAACAGCCTCAACATCAGGGTTATTTAGAGGTCCTTTCACCTCATAATACATACTCAGTGTGCTTTTTTCCTTTCCGCCTATAATCCATCCTGCCAGAGGGATTTTGCTTATAATGCTATCAACTGTAACAAATGGGTGAACCCCCAGTTTTGCATCCACAGTCCGCTGTTCCATATTGATACCCCCTACTGCTGACATCCTCATGGACGGACTGTCAAGGGTTAAGTCTTCTGTTGAGAGGACGCCGTCTTTTATAACAAAATTTCCTTTAAGTTCTCTATACGGCAGACCCTCTAGTAAAAGTTCATTTATTGAAATAATATTTACAATGCTGAAGAGTTTTGACATAAGGACAAATCTCCACATCTTCCCATCCTTTGATACTGCATTCCCATAACCATCAAGCCCGCTTAAGATATTCTCTTTGCCCCGTTTTGCTGTAACCCCTATGTCTTTTAAAATCTTTTCTGCATCCCATCCATCTATCTTAAAATTTGCAGTAAGAAGAGGCTTATCACCTGATGCAGTGTCCCTGTAGTATATAAGACCTCCGCTCACAATCCCCTGATTATTTATAAATGTCATTGGTTTTAAGGTAATGCCCTCTTTTCCCATCAAAACATCTGCCCTGAAAGACTCAATATCTAAGTTAAGGAGCCTCCCGTTTTTAACAGTTATACTGCCAGAGCCTGTTGGAATGAATTTCCTCTTTTCCTGAAGCGGATACAAATCGTCTGCATCAAGGTATTGTGCGGCAATAGTAAAATTCAGGTCATGCCTTGCTATATCAGGTATATCAATCTTTCCAGACAGTTTTGTCCTGCCTGTTTCAAACGAATTTATTACTGCATTTACTGAACTGCCTGATACCTTTGCAAAGATATCTGCCTTTGAAACCATCTTGGGTAAAACCCCTGTTTCAAACTGTGCATCTTTAATCTTTACCTCGCCATCAATATCCCTTTTACCATCCTTTAAATCATATACCATGCTTAATTGTGTTGAAACCATGCCTGTAGATTTAAACTCCCTTTTGAAATAAGGGATTATATTATCTACATCGTCCATGTCCACATCATTTGTCTTAAAAGAAAAGGATGCCTTACCTTTATAGACATCCCCTTTCACGACAGCAGAGGCACTTCCAAATCTGATATTCAATTTCTCTACGGTCAGCCGTTTCAAAGACCTGTCAGAAGGTCTTTTTATATTCAAGACGCCGTCCATAAAAAGCGGATAGTCCAGCGGCTTTGTAAACCATGTAGAGTATTGAACATTGGACTTTGTTGTGTCAAGGACAAGGGCAACCGACATATTATCTTCAGTGCCTTTAATCTTTGATGTAAATGACACGACGTTATCAAAATGGACACTGCTGTCCTTAAGTTCTGTAAAGACCTCTTTTAAAGATGCCTCAGCAGCAAATCCTTTTATGCTCAGGTCAAGCAAAGGGTTGTTTTTATATTCTAAAATGATACCATTACAAACAAAGTTTGATTTTTCCCACCTGCCTGCAAGATTGTTTAAGGCGATTTTTTGATTATCAAAGTTCAAAACCCCTGTTACATCATTTAAAGGGAATGTCAGGTCTTTATGAGAGAAATTAACCCCTTTAATCGCTGCTGTTCCGTTGTAAGATAACTGCCCTTTTTCCTGCAGACTGCCAGATGCCTCTAATGTTAGTGCAGCAAAGCCGTTTATCTCCTTTAACTCACCAAAGGTTTTTGCCCATGTTCTGCCAAAATCTCTTTGTTTCAACTCATCCATTGCATCTTTCACATCAAGGGTTATAGCAGTTTTCAGGTCAAAGACAGGTTTTTTTTCAAGGTCTTTTATATTTCCCATCAGTCGTTCAATACTACTCTTGCCATATTTACCCCTGACATTTTCAAAGACTAAAGTTTCCCTTCTAATCGCAAGGCTGCCTTCAATATCTGTCCATGCCTTTTTAAAACCAGCAAATGAAAACCCTGCATCCTTGAAAACCATTTTAAGTAAAAAGTCATCAGGTTTTTTGCTTGAATATACAAGACGGTCTATTGTCATACTGCCATTTTTGGGGTCTATTTTGCTCAAGTTCTGATAAGCATATACAGGTAAGATATTGGAAGGGATATACCCCTTGATAACAGGCAGTGGTATTGGGGATGTCTTTGCATCAAACCCTGCATCAAACTCTTTGCCTTGAGGCTTTACCCCCCAAACTGCCGCACTAACCGTAAATTCAGGCATTTGAAATATGCCGTTTTTGATGTTCGCTGAAAATGCTGTATTGTCATATTTAATGCCAATATCAAATGAACCTCTGGTTGACAGTATCTTTTTGGAGAAGATACTAGGCATATCCAATCTGAGCAGGGAGTAATCTATCTTGCCATTTGTTTCAATGGATTTAAGCCATCCTTTCAAAGAATATCCTGCTGATATATTCATATTCGCATTAAGACCTGTTTCTGAAAGGATAGACTTCAGATACGGCTGGTAATTGTAAAGGTTGATATTATTTGCTGTAATCTTACCATCAATCAAAAAATCTTCCTTATCATAATCTTTAATCACACCTGCGGAATCAATCATCACAGATTCTGAAGTATCATCGTGCAGTCTCCCCTTTATTTCATAAACAATTCCCTTGCTATAATCAGGTTTTATATGCAGGTTTACATTACCCATTGTATAAAATATCTTGTCTCCAGTAAACTCATCAATAAACCACACCCTTCCATTTGTTACCCGCACATCATCAATTTCTGCCTTGATTTTGTTCTTACCAAAAAGCCCTGAGATATTTATGACGCCGTTTCTATCCCTTTTAACCCGTAACAGCGGAGAGTCTATTATAACCCTTTTTATATTTATTTCCCGCTTTAGAAGCGGCATAAGATACAGATTCATTCTAATAGTTTTTGAACTGAAGATAGTGTCTGCATCTGCCTTGACTTCAAATCCATCAAGCATGATGCGGGGATTTGGCAGGATTTTAAGCACAATCTTTTCCACAGATACCCTTACCTTTGCCTCTGATTCAATCTTGTCAATCAGATACCCCTTGTAATTGCTTAAGTCCACAGGTATATAAAGGAGGTATGCTGTGGTTAAGAGGATAAGGACTACAATAAGAATAGATAAAAATGCGAATAATTTTAAGATAAACCGCGTCATCTTGTATGCAATCATACAATATGTATTGCTGTCATTCAATACCCAAAAATCAATGTCTATTTTTAGGATGAAAGTTAAGGATAAAAAGAAGTTGAAAATCAAAAAAGCAATTGCAATAATGGTCAAAGCGCCGTTACCCAAAATGGTAAAGACAAGGCTAACCCCTCCGCTTACAGAAGAAGCGGCAGCAGAGCTCTACAAATGTTTTATAAGAGATATATTTGCAAGGATAGGCAGGTTAACTAGTATTGATATATTTGCAGCATATACCCCATTTGGTGAAGAGAGATTCATAAAACAACTAATCGGTGAAGATATTAGCCTTGTTCTGCAAAGAGGCAACAGTCTTGGCGAACGACTTGCAAACCTGTTTTCAGACCTGTTTATAATAGGTTACAAAAAGGTTGTTGTTATAGGCAGCGACAGCCCTGATGTGCCGCTTGAGTATATAAAAACTGCCTTTATTAAACTTAATAAAATAAGGGTTGTCTTTGGTCCAACAGAGGATGGGGGGTATTATCTTGCAGGGATGAACAGGTTTAACAAGGAGATATTTAAAAATATTCCATGGAGCACAAACAAGGTTTTGGAAAAAAGCCTTGAGGTATGCAGCAAAGAGGGGACTAAAACCTTTCTTCTCCCAAAGTGGTATGATGTTGATACATACAATGACCTGAAAAGACTTGTGAAGGATAGCGATCCAGAAGAAATACCCAATACATATAAGTTCGTCATTACCAACAAGTTATGCAGGTCACTATCCAAATAATCGTGAACAATAAAAGAGGCTTTTTGGTGGGGCTATATCTGCCACTGCTCTATCTTATCTGCATAGACCTTTGCAATCTCCTCTGCCCTCTCTTTGGTAGATGCCTCCGCCGTTATATGAAAATATGCATGATCATAACTGGGGTATGCAATTACCCAGTCATTGTCAAAAAATATCTTAACCCCATCTATCAACTGGACATCCATTGCCTTTGAATCGTCCATCAGGTGCCTCATTATCATCCCCTTTTTTTCCCATGAACATGAAACCCTCTTATTTGCCATAAAACTCGGCGGTATCTCCCTTGCCAATGAATGGAGCCTTACCTCTTTTTTAGCCATCATCTCCAGCAACTTTACTATTACAAACATGCCGTCAAATGCAGGCTGGAACTGCGGGAAGATAAATCCGCCTGTCTGCTCCCCTGCAAAGATGACATCTTTTCCCATTGCTGTTTCCATCATGTTTCTTGCAGATATCTTTGTCCTTTTTACAGTAAAGCCGTAGACCTCTGCAAGATTATCAATAATCCTTGACGCCGTAACAGGAACTGCAATTGAAGGTTTGGAATTAACATGAGACTTCATTACAAGGAGTGCCATAAGAATAAGTCCCATGTTGCCGTCTATAATCTCCCCGTTTTCATCCACAAGAAATATCTTTTCTCCGCCTGCATCAAGGAAGATGCCAATATCAGCCTTTAATGAACGAACTATGGTGGAAAGTTGCTCAAGGGATTTTGTAAATTCTTCTTGGGTCCTTGTTATTCTGGTGCCGTCAAGATTTGCATTAAGTGCAATTACATCGCAGTTCAGTTTGCCAAGGATGGCAGGGAATATGCTGCTTGAACTTCCATAAGAATAGTCAATTACAAGTTTAAAGTCTGCCCCTCTTATTGCCTCCTTATCTACCATAGACATGAAACCGTTATGGTAGTGTTCAAAGGCATGTGCCGGAAAACTGATTTCACCTGTATCTTTCATCTGCGCCCTTCTAAAGTCCTCACGATAAAAGAGCCTTTCTATAGTCTTTTCCTGATTTGGATGAAGGTCAAGTCCGCTTTCATCAAAGAACTTCAAGTCCAAAATCTCTGCATCAAAAGGTGAACGACGAGTATATATACCTCCAGACTCCTTTCCGCCCCGTGCAAGGTACCTCACAACAGGCATTGGCACAACACCGTAATCATGCACATGCACACCTGTTGAAAGTATGCCTGTCATGATTGCCCTGTTAATCATGCGGGAGGCTTTATGACTGTCTCTGCTTGTTGATACTACTGACCCCTTTTTAAGGGTTGCACCATACGCAGCGCCGACCTTTGATGCAAATTCAGGGGATATTTCAATATTTGCAAGTCCTGTAATGCCGTAGGCACCAAATATATTTTTAGACCACTTTTCACCCCAGATAAGACTGGATGATAGTGTTGCCCCATCTTCAACAATCTTGTAAGGCCAAACCCTTACATTTGCCTTTACAATACTTTTTCGTCCTATATAGCAGTTGTCGCTTACTATCGCACCCTCGCCAATGAATGCACTGTCTTTAATCTCTGCACTATTGCCAACAACATTCTCCTGCAGTACTGCATGCCTGCCGATGGATACATTGTCCCAGACTACAGAATCTATGATTACGGCACCATCTTCAATTATGCAGTTTTTACCTATCACAGAGTTTACAATCCTTACGCCCCCATTTATGCAGGAGTTTGCACCTATAACAACCGAACCATCAAGCCTTGCCGTAAAATCTATCTTTACATCATTTTCAATCCATACACCCCTGTTACCGACTTCAATGCCTGGGATGTTGACCTTTACCCTATTGGTAAGCACATCTATATTTGCCCTTCTGTACTCTTCAATGCTTCCTACATCCTTCCAGTAGCCGTCTGCTATATAACCATAAAGCGGTTTATTATTTTTAAGGAGGAGGGGAAACAGGTCTTTGCTGAAATCAAATTCCTTTCTATCGGGTATATAATTCAACACCTCTGGTTCAAGTATATATATACCTGTGTTTATTGTATCGCTGAAGACCTCACCCCATGAAGGCTTTTCAAGAAAACGGACTATCCTGCCATCGTCATCTGTAATAACAATGCCAAATGGAAGGGGATTTTCAACCCTTGTCAATACCATTGTTGCGATTGCCTTTTTCTCTTTATGGAATGCTATTGCCTTTTTCAGATCAAAGTCTGTAAGCACATCACCGCTTATCACAAGAAATGATTTATCAAGAAATGACTGGGCATATTTAACACTGCCTGCAGTGCCAAGGTCTTCAGGAGGCGCTGTATAGGTAATCTTAACACCAAATTTATCTCCTATACCGAAGTGGCTCTCTATCATTTCAGGATGAAAATAAAGCAGTGTTACAATATCCCGTATATCGGAACCTGTCAGCCGGCCGAGGATATGCTCCATCATGGGTCTGTTGACAATACTTACCATTGGTTTTGGGAGGTTGTTTGTCAAGGGACGCAGTCTTGTCCCAAATCCCCCTGCCATAATTACACCCTTCATATTAACTCCTGTTTGGATTAACCCAAAAAATGCAGTTGAAATCGTCATGAGACGCAGAAGAAGCCCTACAGGCAAGGCGCAGAAAAGATTTTGGCAGAAGGAATATTGGAATATTTCGATGTCAAAATCTCTTTCTGCAACACAGCCTGTAGGGCTGATTTCAAGTTTGTTAGGATTTTTATAGGGTAAGTTAAATTGATGGGGATGTAGATAGAGTGGACAAATGGGGACAGATTTGAAATCTGCCCCCACATAAATCTTAAAATTCAGTTCCTGTTTCCGCAGACATAACCGACGCATACCTGCTTAAAGCCTGCATGACAGTTGGCGCAGGTCTCAGGGTTCAAGGGATGTCCCTTGTCTTTTGATGCAACGGACTTGCCATCTTTAAGCGATACGACATCATAAACAGGCTTTCCGCCCTTGTGGTCTGTCGTAAATGCAACACCGATTTCCTTGAATTCAAGGATAGCGGTCTTTCCATCAGGGTATTTGTCCCCTCTTTCCTTATATATCTTCATTACAGCAGGATTTATAAAGGAATAGTATTGTCCTGGTTTTACCGCACAGTATGTATCTACTGTTGCCTGTAATATGTCGTCTCCACCAAGTGGGAGGACATTAACACCGCATGGAGGAACAAGACCCTTTGCCTTTCCATTTTCCCACTTTGCCCAGTACATTCCTGGTGTTGGTTTGGACTTATCTTCAGCCTTTGCCGCTGGCGCTGCCTTTGCTGCAGCAGGCGTCTTTGCCGCTGGTGCCGCCTTTTCTGCAGCAAATGTACTGCTTGCAACTGCTAATGCTATAACAAACATCACAATGCCTAGAAATATCTTTTTCATAATCTCCCCCCTCCTTTTATTTTTGACGCTGTGTATATATCTATTCTTAATTATTCTAACCAAAAACATAAAGGACGACTCGCTTCCATCCCCCCTTTCACTATAAAATAACGACCCATAAATACTTAAATTCAATGTCATTGTCAATAAAATAATTAAATAAAATAATTAAAGAGCAAAAATAGACATTGATTTTTGGGGAAACCTGCGAGTTGGTTGCCATCTATAGTGGTTGGCTGGTAAAATTATATATGTTTTTATTTTTCAGCGAAATGTGCACTAAAGGCTTACACGGATTACTGTCTTAACATTCCCCCTGACATTGAAATCTCCGGCAACATCAAGTTTGCGGGGTTTGAGGGTGTTTTTTAAATCGTCAAATATCTTATTTGCTGCGGATTCGTGCGATATGTGTTGATTTCTGTATTTATTAAGATAGAGTTTCAGGGACTTAAGTTCAACTATGTGTCTGTCAGGAATATAGTTTACAAATATTGTTGCAAAGTCAGGGTATCCGGAACGGGGACACAAACAGGTAAATTCAGGGTAGGAAATCTCAATTGTATAATCCCTGTCAGGATATGGGTTTTCCCATACCTCTAGTTCTGCTTTTTCTATCATCTCTTCACCGTATTTCATATTGCCCATTATATCAGTATGGGAATCCATATCAAAGAAAAAACTTTGCCCATTAAAATATATTTGTGTTATCCTTATATTTACCAATCTGTAGGAGGTATATCATTTATGAGAGAAAGAGATAGAGAAATCAGGAGGAGACAGCATAGAAAGGAAAAGGCAAGAAAGGCAAGAACTAATGCATTGATTTTGGAGGCAAAGAAAAATCCCAAAAAGGCAAAAGAACCTTTAGAGAAAAAACCTGTAAAACCCACAGTCAAGGTTGTTAAATCACCAAAGGCAAAGACTGAGAAAAAACCTGAAGTCAAACAGGAAACTGGTTCTTAAGATATATAAACCCAGACTATGCATGAATATGACATATATTCCTTCCGCTTGCCATAAAGACAGCCGTCCATGTCTGTCTTTACTCTGGAAATTTCCCATTTTTACCATCCGTGGAAAATGGAAAATTTAACAGTCGCTTTAGGAACATATGGTCATATTTTATTGTTCACGCATTATTTGGGATAAAGGGAAGATGGGCAAAGGTAAAATAAAGATAATGCCGCCTAACATCGCCATAAAAATTGCCGCAGGCGAGGTTGTAGAGAGTCCTGCATCAGTTGTAAAGGAACTTATAGAAAACTCTATTGATGCCGGTGCAGGTAATATCTCGGTATATATCACAGATGGAGGCAAAGGTTTAATCAGGGTCAGCGATAATGGTGAAGGCATGGATAAAGAGGGTGCGCTGCTTGCGTTTGAAAGGCATGCAACGAGTAAGATTGTTAAAGAAGATGATTTATATTCAATTACCACAATGGGGTTTAGGGGTGAGGCCTTGCCAAGTATTGCCTCTGTCAGCGATACGGTGCTTACGACAAGGACAAGGGGTAAGATTGAAGGCACACAAATCAGAATAAAGGGGGGGCATGTTGAAGATATAATAGAGTGCGGCTCTCCTGATGGAACTACTGTAGAGGTTAAGGATATATTTTTCAATGTGCCTGCAAGACTAAAATTTTTAAGGTCTCATGCAACAGAGGTTGGCAATATCCATGATTGGGTCATTCGTTTAAGTCTTGCAAACCCTGATATTAGATTTAAACTGACCAGTGGTAAGACAGTTCTGTTGGACAGCCGTCAAGATTGTGATTTAAGAGAACGAATCCGCGATGTGTTTGGCAAGGATGTTATTAAAGAAATTATCCCTGTTGACTATAGGGAACATGGCATTTCCATAAAGGGTTTTGTATCCAACACAAACCTTTCTTATCCAACAACAAAGGGGATATTTATCTTTGTAAACAGAAGGTGGATAAGGAATAAGGGTGTTAATTATGCCCTGCTGCGGGCATATAAAAATCTTTTGATGAAAGACCGCTGTCCATTTGCTGCCCTGTTTATTGAAATCCCGCCGCAGGATGTTGATGTAAATATCCATCCTGCAAAGGTTGAGGTTAGATTCAAAAATCCAAAGTTTATTTACGATACCGTGTCAGATGCAATTAAACACGGACTTTACCGGCATCTTGGATCCAAGGGTGAAACATATACCCGTGATATGCAAAGGCAGTGGTCAGGAGACAGGGATTCTGGCAAGACTGAATACCTTTCTATGCCGCACTGGAATGGAGAGGTTAAAGAATATCGGGCAAACTATTCCACAGATATTGCAGCAGATAATATCAATCTCTTTTTTAAAGGTGATTTTAGTTACAACAGCAAAATCAGGTTTGATGAACTGTCCTTTATCGGTCAGTTGTGGGAAGAGTATATCCTGTGCGAGGACCGGGACCAGTTTTACATAATTGACCAACATGCTGCAGCAGAAAGGGTAACTTATGAAAAACTAAAACTGATGTATAATACATCAGGCATAAAAAGCCAGATGCTCCTTGTCCCTGAGATGATTGAACTTTCTGTCGCAGAAATATCTGCGATAGAATCGGCTTTTTCTATAATAGAAAAGGCAGGTTTTGAGATAGAGCCTTTTGGCAGCAATACAGTTGCAATCAAATCCATCCCCCAAATCCTTTCAGGAAAGGGGTGCGGCAGTTTAATTAAGGATATGGCAGAAGAGATTGTATCTATGGATAAGACAACAGCAGTAGATGATGTGATTGAGGCAATAATGGTAAGGATTGCATGCCATACCGTAATAAGAGGCAAAAGGGTGCTTGCAAGGGAAGAGGTAAATGCCCTGCTTAAGCAGATGTCAGAGACTGATTTTGCATCAAACTGTCCGCATGGAAGGCCTGCGGTAAAAAAACTGTCAAGGATAGAGATAGAAACAATGTTCAAAAGGAGATGATAGACTTAACCCGAAAAATGCATTTGAATATCTATTACGACTTGAAATCAGCCCTACAGGCTGTGTTGCAGAAAGAGATTTTGACATCGAAATATTCCAATATTCCTTCTGCCAAAATCTTTTCTGCGCCTTGCCTGCAGGGCTTCTTCTGCGTCTCATGACGATTTCAACTGCATTTTTTGGGTTAAAAATAAAGATTGTTGTAATAGCAGGTCCGACGGCATCAGGAAAGTCAGAGATTGCGGTAAGACTGGCAGAGAGGTTTAATGCTGAAATTGTCAATGCAGACTCCATGCAGGTATATAGATTCATGGATATAGGGACAGCAAAACCCTCTGCCCCTGACAGATTACGGATAAGACACCATGTTACAGATATTGTAAATCCTGATGAAGACTATACCGCTGCACAGTATAAATTTGACGCTGCAAGGGCAATAGATGATATACGGAAGCGGGGTAAAAATATCTTTGTAGTGGGCGGCACAGGGCTTTATATCAGGGCGCTCACAAGAGGGCTCTTTAAAGGTCCTGGTAGAAATGAGATGCTGCGGATGAAACTTGAGAGGTTGTCTGAAAAAAAAGGGAATGGATACCTCTATAGGATATTAAAAAGGGTTGACCCTGTATCTGCTTCAAAGATACACCCTAATAATGAGGCGAGGATTGTAAGGGCATTGGAGGTATATCTTTCTGCAGGTAAATCTATATCATCATTTCAGATGGAGCATGGTTTTATGGAAACGCCTTACAAGACCTTGTATATAGGGCTTGCAAAAGACAGGCTCATGCTGTATCAGGATATAGATACAAGGGTTGAGGGGATGATTGAGGCAGGGTTCATAGATGAGGTGAAAAGGCTTCTGGATATGGGTTTTGCCCCTGAACTGAAACCAATGCAGGCTTTAGGATATAAAGAGGCAGTGCTTTACCTTCACGGGAAAATAGGTTTTGATGATATGGATAGAGAAATCAAAAAGAATACAAAAAGGTATGCCAAGAGACAACTAACATGGTTTAAAAAAGAACCTGATATAATCTGGCTTGGTGCAGAAGATGGGCCTCAAATTACCTATCAAGTAAAAAGGTTTTTGGAAGGGTGAAATGCAAGATTATATTAATTATATCATGGCAGGGTTTTTCTTTTTTATATTTTTGTTTTGCAAGCCCTTTCCCCTGGCTGCATCTGAATATATAAGAATAGAAACTTATGGCAAGGCTCAAATCATGGATGGTAATCTTGCGCAGGCAAAGGATATGGCGCTTAGCGCCGCCCTTAAGAATGCCATAGAAGAGGCTGTTAAAAATGAACCATTTTTAGTTGATATAGAGAAGAACAAGGTGGTTTTAATAGATAAGGTCTTCTCAAAGGCAAGTGTCTATATTGCAAATTTCCGTATAGTATTAGAAGAACAAATGGAAGAGATGCAGGAAGGCGAACCAATGGCTTTGCCGTTTTACAGAATATATCTTGAGGCCGGCATCTCAAGGGACATTTTAAATAATGACCTTATTAACTTAAGTATAATCAAAGATTTTAGCGATACCCCGCGGATTATAAATTTGAGTATTAACGATATATATGAATATAAAGATTTTATAAGATTAAAAGATGCCTTAAAGGATGTGAAAGGTGTCAGAGGGATTTTTTACAGGCAATTTTCCAGAGGGAAAATAACAATGGCGATAAAGTCCACTGCTCTCCCGACAACGATTACAGATGGTTTAGTTTCAAAAGACTTCGTGGATTTTAAGGTAGAAATAATATCTGCATCTGATACCCTGCTGGATTTAAAAATAATAAAAAGGAGATAGTTATTAAAGACCTATGAAAAGACTAATGGTAATCCTTATACTGCTTGGCGTATCTGGCTGTGGACATGCGGTTCCGCATAAGATAGCAAAAGATTACAAAAATAAGATTACTGGGACTATCGCAGTCCTGCCTGTAATAGGTGAAAAGGCTGATAGCGATGTCAGGTATCTGTTTCGCATTATGACACAGGAGAGACTGCATCAGATGAACTATAACCCTTTGCCGATTGGGGTTGTTGATGAAAAACTCACATCAGCAAATATCGGCAAAAAGGAATTCCTCTCCAAACCGCCTGCTGAAATGGCAGGGCTTCTCGGTGTTGATGCTGTTATCTATATTACCATAACTGACTATGACAGGGATTTTCTGATAACATACGCATCCCTGGGCATAGAGGCAAGATTTGATATGTATCTGGGTGCTGCCGGCGAGAAGATATGGACTGCCAAATATAAGCACAAGGAATCAGATTTCGGCATAGATAAAAATATGCTGAAAATCCAGATTACAAAAATCTACGAGCCGATTATTCAAAGGATCGTTGATGCTGCATTTTCAACCCTTCCTGCAAACCCTGAAAAAAGGGAAATAATTAAACAGGGAGAAGACAAAAAGAGATATTTTGAATGGTTAAAATAAATATCCCTAATCTTTTAACTATATTCCGTATACTTCTTGTCCCGGTTTTTATTATCCTCATAATAAATTATGAATTAAAAACTGCCCTTTTGGTTTTTATACTTGCCGCGGTAACAGATGGTCTGGATGGGCTCATTGCCAGGGTTTTCAATCAGAAGACAAAATTGGGTGCATATCTGGACCCTGTTGCAGATAAATTACTTCTGGCGTCTGCATATATAACCCTTGCTGCACAAAATATCCTCCCAAACTGGCTGACTGTAATAGTTGTAAGCAGGGATGTGATAATACTCATCGGCATTGTAGTCCTTGTTGTTATGGGTAAACCTGTGGAAATAAAACCGTCAATGATTAGCAAGACTACAACAGCATTGCAGATATTAACGGTTGTCTTTACCATTGTTTGGTTTAGTATACCTTCAATCATAACATCCTCCCTTATCCCATTGACAGCAATCTTTACAATAGCATCTGGCATCTATTATATTTACAGAGGGGTAGGGAGGCTTAACTGATGAAAACATATATAATAGTAATCTCTGTCTTGATTTTAGCAGCTTATCTATTTATTTCCTTTATCCATAACATGAGCGGTTATAAAGATGCGGGGATGTCTTCGGATGTTATAGTTGTCCTAACCGGAGGGACAGGCAGGATAGAAACCGGAGCCTCCCTTTTATCAAAAGGACGGGCGCCATTTCTCATCCTGTCAGGTGTAAACAGAGAATCTGACCTGAAGTCAATATTCTTCAAGACAAATATAGATATTGATTCCAAAAGGGTAATCCTTGAAACCAGCTCAAAAAGCACTTATGAAAACGCTGTGGAGGTAAAGGCAATTCTGAAGGAAAAGGGGTTTAAGGATATTGTCCTTGTTACATCTAACTATCACACGAAGAGGGCATTTTACATATTTAGAAAGGTCTTGCCGCCTGATGTGAAGATACAAACCCATCCTGTGTCTACGCCTAATTTTGACGAAAACAGGTGGTGGCAGCATGCGACCAGTATAGGAATAGTCGTTATGGAGTTTATAAAATTTTACTGGTATAAAGTGCAATTATATTTCTACACAATCCCCTACATTAACAATTAAACACCTTGTATCAGAACCCTTCAAACCATCCACAAATTTCTGTGGGTCCTGTTTTATTACATCCCATGTATTGTAGTGCATTGGTATCACTGTTTTTGGTTTTAAGAACTCCACTGCCCTTATGGCATCTTCTATGCCCATTGTAAAATTATCTCCAATGGGGAGGAGCGCCACATCTATATTATTGGTTTCTCCTATGAGTTTCATGTCATAGAAAAGCCCTGTATCCCCTGCATGGTATATTGTTTTGCCTTCCATTGTTACAATAAACCCGCAGGGATTTCCTGTTGCACCTGTGTCAGTCGTTGAGCCGTGATGGGCAATAGTAAGTTTAACCCTGCCAAATGGAAACTCATGACTGCCGCCAATGTGCATGGGATGTCCTTTTGCACCCTTTGCCTCGCAGTAGCCTACAAGTTCATACGGTGCGATTACAGGGGTAAGGCATCTCTTGCTTATAAAAACAGCATCACCAAGATGGTCTGCATGACCGTGGCTTACAAGGATTGCATCAACATGGACATCATCCGGCTTTATCTTTGCCGCAGGATTGCCATTTAAGAACGGGTCAAATATTATGCTGTGTTTACTTCCCTCCAGAATAAAACATGAATGACCGTGATATGTTAGTTTCATATAACTAGCCTCCTTTAAATGGTTTTTAAAAAATAGTTTAGATTGTCAATCCATAACCCTCATCCTCTCCTGTTTGCCAAGCATGGCAACAAAATACTTGAACACCTTCTGGTCATAATCCAGGGTATGTCTTGCAAGATAGTTTGATGCATCAAACGGAGAGAGCGCCTTCTTATATGCCCGTTCAGTGGTCAAGGCATCATATATATCTGAAATGGCTGAAATCCTGCCAAAGAGGTGTATCGCATCTCCTGAAAGTCCACGGGGATAACCAACACCGCTTATCTTCTCGTGGTGATGCTTTAATGGATAGAGCGCTATTTCAGGGATGTCCTTATGACCCTCTATGATTTTCTCCCCAAACAAAACATGATTTTTCATTATATTGAATTCCGTATCAGTTAAATTCCCGGGCTTATTTATAAGACTAGAATCTATCATACTCTTGCCGATGTCATGAAGCAAGGCGCCAAAACCAAGATTAAAAAGTTCATGGTTCCCTGCCAGCCCCATCAACATTCCAATACCTATGGAAATGGTACATACATTAACAGAATGGACATAGGTATAGTAGTCGTGGGTATTTATCCGCATAAGGCTATAAAACGATGACGGATTTTCAAGCACTGTTTGAATCAATTCATTAACAGAGTTTTTTGCCTCTTTCAGATGAATGCCGCTTCGTGGATTTTCAAGCAATTCCTTTGTAACAATCTTTGTATTTTCCTTTATTATCGCAATCCTGACATCCTCTTTAATCTCGGATGTCTGTATCTTTGCCAATAATCCCTTTAGATAAAATTGGTACTTGTCCTTATCTTCTATCCTTATCAGGATGTTTGCCTTTTTGTAATCAGGGAAAAAAGAAGGTATTAAATCTTCGTCAAATATCCTGTCTGCCTCATGGAATAAAGAGACCCTTATATCCTGCTCAATGGATAATGGAAACGGGATTGCAAGTCCTGATATAAGTATGGAAGGGTTAATGGGGATATAGTTGTTGAGATAATCATTGTATCTATGGGTTCTTTCCTGTGTCTCAAAGCCTTTTGCAAGACCTTTTCTGGATAGTTCCTTTTCCCCCTCAACACTTTTTAGATATTCATCAAGTAAATGCCTCTCTCTTTCATCTATGTAAAGGGTTTGTATATTATGCTCCCTTATATCATATAGGATTTCAGAGTGGAGGGGGAGGTTGTTTTTTAAATAAATGGTGAACCCATCCCCATCTTTAGTATACAAACTGAATGGAATTACTTCACCTGCTATAAGGGAACCTACAGGCACCTCTATATAGTTAATGGAACTGCTGGTAGAAATCTCAACTACCTCTTTTTCATCAACATCAAGCCCCTTTTCTGTATTTATATAGACATCTTCAATCCTGCTGTCTATAAGTTTCTGAATATCTTCAGAAGACTTAATCTTGAACTGGTGAAACAGAAATGGTGTTGAAAACCAACTTTGGTCAATCTTTTCTACATAATTACCAATCTTAAGTTTTTTTACAGATACCCTTTTAATCATCTATTCTTTTGCAGGTGACCAGTATTCCTTGAAATCACCATCCTTTGTGAGCCAGACAACATAAGGCGCCTTTAACACATCTCCCTTTTTGTCAAACTGAATTAAACCAAGGGCGCCCTCGTATTTAAGGTTTCGTATTGCATCCAGTATCTTTTTACCTTCAAGGCTGCCTGCATTTCTAATGCCTGTCAGCAGTATGTTTGCAGCATCATAGGCATATATTGAGTATGGACCATGCTCTCCGTATTTTGCATGATACTTGTCAAGAAATGCCTTTGAACTTGGTATGTTTATTGGGTCAGGGCTGAATGTAAGATATGTCCCTTCTGCATTATCTCTACCTGCAATCTTAATAAATTCTTTGTCAATGGTCCCATCACCGCTCATAAAAGGCGATTTTATACCGAGTTCCTTTGCCTGTTTTATAAGTAGCCCTGCCTCAGGGTATATACCGCCAAAATATATAAGTTCAGGCATCGTATCCTTTATACTTGTTAAGACAGCCCTAAAATCCTTATCACCCTGAATAATAACACCATAATAAACTACTTCCACACCTCCCAGCGCCTTTTTAAACTCATCTGCAAGCCCCTGTCCGTAAGTTGTTTTATCGTGTATGATTGCAACTTTTTTTATCTTTAATTTCCTTGAAACAAATTCTGCTGCAATACTACCCTGCTGGTCATCTCTGCCGCAAACCCTGAAGACATTTTCAAATCCCCTCTCTGTTAATTGCGGGTTTGTTGAGGCAGGGGTGAGCATTGGGATATTTCCCCTGTCTCTATACACTTCAGATGCAGGGATTGACGCAGAACTGTTCCAGTGGCCTATAACACCGACAACCTCCGAATTGGTGAGTTTATTGGCAACAGTTACAGCACTTTTTGGGTCATGCTGGTCATCCTCTGCAAGAAGTTCAATCTTCTTTCCAAGCAGCCCGCCCCTTTCATTCCACTCTGATACAGCAAGTTCCACACCATTCTTCAAATCCATTCCCATCTTTGCTTGGTCTCCTGTCAATGGTCCAGCCACCCCTATCTTAATGGTATCTTCCTTTCTTGTGCAGCCAATGAAGACAGTGAACAGTAAGAGGTAAGCAGTGAACAGTAATAAAGTTTTAAATTTAGATTCTTGAGATTTGGGTTTGTTTGCCATATATCCTCCTTTTTGCAAAAAGGTAAATTCCCCAACAAGTTACAGGTCAATATGACTTATGGGGGGGGTTATCTTTATTAAATGTAAAAAATATACTACAGATGAAAAAGAAAAGACAACCAAAAATCAAGATATAGGGCAAAATTTAACACTTTTTTTTCTTGACTTTTACTGGTTAGTATTCTATTTTTGGCACATTCATGTAAAGGCATGCAAGTTCAAATAATGACTTCTATATACCCGATTTCTGTTACAACGAATAAAAACCAAACCGAAAGGAGGTGAAAAATCAACTACCATAAAGATTTAAGAGCAGTGTTTGTTAGTCAAAATAAGGAGGTGAAAGAAATGAAAACAAGGTCGCAGTTAGTAGCATTAACAAGTGCGCTCATATTTGCACTGTTTATTGCAGCACCATTTGCAGATGCTGCTGAGAAGAGATGCCGCATAGGCAATGAAAAAGTTGAGTGCCCTACGAGGACAGATGCTGAACTGCAAACAGCAGTTGCCAACTTTGATAAAGAGGCTACAGACATGATGAAGGGCATTGGCGGAAGCACATACGGCATAGCACCCTTTGACTACCTCACCGGCGTCGGTAAGAGGACTACCAAGGCTGACACAAAGACCTTCAAGGTTGAAAGCGGTTACGCAAAGGGCACTGGCAGGACAGAGGCATGGGACAGAATTAAGAAACCTGCCTCAGGCGAGGCTATCTACAACCAGTGGACAAACAACTGGTCGCCTTCGTTTAAGAGCACTCTGGTTGCTGGCGCAGACCCGAATGAAGGCAAGCAGTGGTATTATGTTTATTGCGTAGGGTGCCACGGCTGGCTTCTGCACGGTGATGGTCCTAATGCAGTGTATCTTGACCCAAAGCCGAGGATACTTACAAAGGGTTCGTATATGAACAAAAAGACAAATGTAGAACTCTTTGCAACAATCAAGGGCGGCGGCGGTTCAGTTGACCTTTCAGAGATTATGCCTGCATGGGGCAATCTTTTACAGGATCAGGATATCTGGAATGTTATTGCATGGATAAGGGCAAACGCGGATGTAAAGCCAATAACAAGCCTGGAAGACTATCTAAACCCAAAATCTTCATTTGACCCAAAGTCAAAGGAAAACGCAGTTACTCCATTGAATGCTGCAAAAAGCCCTGAGTTTAAGGATGCACAGGAAACAGTTGAGGCATCGTTGGCAGGCAGAGGCGGGAAGCAGAAGGGCGCTGGTTTTGTTGAAGGTGGTTTAAGAAAGGCGCCTGAAAAGGTTACAATAGAATAAATCTAGAGAAAGAGGGGATGAAGAAAAATGCAATTTAGGAAGATTGGTTTTCTAATAGCAGCATGTATAATGCTGGCTGCGGTTCCTTTGGCAGTAAATGCTGCTGAAAGAGACTGGCACATAACAGAAACCAGCCCAAACGACGCCCCGCTTCAGGATACAATGTTAATGTATAATGCAGGCGGAACAGACGGTTCTGTTGCTGTCTTTGGTGTCCCGAGCATGAGGACATACAGGCATATACTTGTTGGTGTTGACCTGCATGAGCCGGTATTCAGCGCAAAGGACAATTCAGGCACAAAGAACCTAAACCCTGACGGAAAATTTCTATATGTAAATGACAAGGCTGCAAATACAATAGGTGTAATCAACCTGCAGTTGGGCGCTCTGGAGAGGCTTATAGCATTGCCATTCCCATTCGGTGTCCATCACATATCATTAAGCAGGGACGGCAAAAGCCTTTATGCAACAGGTGAACTTACAGGCAAGATGGCAAAGGTTGACATTGCAACAGGCAAGGCACAGGTAATAGACTGGGGTCCTGCTCCAAGCGCACCTGACTATCTTGATGTAAGCAAGCCGCCGAAAAAAGAAATGATATTCTCAGGCAACTACTATCATTCAACAGTCGGTGTATTCCAGCCAAATCCATTCAAACTCATAAAAGAGATACCAGTTGGAAAGAACCCCCATGGGACAGATGCAGAGCCAAAAGGCAGGTATATACAGGTTGCAGATAAACTCTCTGCAACACTTACAATTATTGATGTGGACACCCTCTCTGTAAAAAAGGTTATACCAGCAGGCGCTGGTCCTCTCCACAATGTGTTTGACGCAAAAGGCAATGCATATACATCCTGCTTTGTTGCAGACTCTATTGTTAAGACAAACCTTGATAAACTTGAGGTTGTTGATGAATTTCCGGTCCATTACAGGATAGGGCATATTGCAGTAACTGATGATGCCAAGTATGTGTTTGCGCTCAATAAGTTTTCTACAGGTCTTTTCAGTCCAACAGGCATCCGTTGGCCTGTAAACCACGAGATGATTGATGCGGATGAGAAAAGCCCGACATACGGCAAGTCATTAAAGATTATCCCTGTTGACGGCGAGCCGCATAATGCAAAGATTATCTCTGCAAACATGATTAAGGATTGGACAATGGGTCAGGCAGAAAAAGGCGGACTTCTTGACAAGCCGTTAACAGAGGTAAGGCCAACGCATGTCAGCGGAAAGATTAGTTATCTTCCTGTTGACACAGGCAAGCCTGGCATTACTGTTGCAAAGGACGGCGTAAAAGAGATTCGTGTAAAGGCATTTAGTTACGGTTATGTCCCAAGACAAATGAGGGTGAACAAGGGCGACAAGGTCAGAATCATCGTGACAAATATAGACAAGGCATCCGGTATCACTAAGAACCCTGATGTTATCATGGGCTTTACCATATATGGTCCTTATGCAACAAGGACAATGCTGCATATTCCAAGGGGCGTTTCATTGATGTCGGAATTTGTTGCAGATTACGCAGGCGAATATGAAATCTACTGCGAGACATTCTGTGGACCTCTGCACCTTGAGATGAGGGCGGCATTCTTTGTTGATGACCCAAAGAAGGGTCCTTCAAATCTTGGTGTTGGAGATTATGATGAGGCTCAGAAGCAGAAACAATTGAATGTCCCTGAAGAACATCTGTCAGCACCAAAACCAGAGATTCTGTAAGGGTAGTTAAAGGTAAACCTAAAATATCCCGGCATCTCCTGTGCAATAACAGGGGACCGGGATATTTTTTTTGCCATAGTTTTTTATTCTATCACTTTCACTATAAATTCTGCTCATTTAAGTCTTCAGCCCTCTTTTATCATCCAGATACACTCCTTTTTCAAGCAGACAGTTATCTCTTTATTTAATTCTATGTTGAGCCTTCTGAATACTATACTTGGTATGTCTATCTTAAGGTTAACATTAGGACTGCCCTTTGCTGTGAAATACAATATATAACCTGTTCCCTTTGCCATTATGCCTGATACTGTTCCCTCTATAAGATTATCCTGCACACTTCTGTCAAGTGGTCTATCGGTTTTTATTATCATAATCTCTTCGGGTCTTATGCCAAAACATACCTTGTCACCGATATTAAAATCAGTATTTTTAATCAGGGAGATTTGCTTATACGGAGGAATCAATTGTCTGGCAATCATAATACTGCCTGTCTCTATTGAATCTATTATAATATTGCTGTTATCAAGTGATTTTATTACACCGTGAAATATATTCCTTGCACCGATAAACCTTGCAACATTTTTTGTCATTGGTCTGTAAAACACATCTTCCCTTGTCCCAAACTGCTCAATCCTACCATTATTTATAACAGCAATCCTCTCCCCAAGCATAAATGCCTCTTCCATATCATGGGTTACCAGAAGTGTTGTTATTGGGAATCTCTTATGTATTACTATAAGTTCATGCCGTAATTTTTCCCTAACCTGATTGTCAAGTGCTGAAAAGGGCTCGTCCAGAAGCAGTATCTCCGGTTCTGTGGCAAGTGTCCTTGCAAGGGCTGTCCTCTGTTTTTGTCCTCCTGAAATCTGGGATGGGTGCCTGTTCTCAATACCTGTCAAACGCATGAGTTCAAGGAGTTCGTAAACCTTGTCTTTTATTTCATGGTGGGGCATATGTGAAATTCCATAGGCAATATTTTCAAATACTGTCATGTGGGGGAATAATGCATAATCTTGAAATAGATACCCAATCCGCCTTTTCCTTATTGGGATATCTATGCCTCTTGTTGAATCAAAGATATTTCTTTCGTTTATATTTATACAGCCGGCATCGGGCTTAACAATACCAGAAAGCATATTAAGGGTTATACTCTTGCCTGAACCGGACGGTCCAAAGAGAACCGCGATTTCATTATTAAGTTCAAGTCCTATATCCAGATGAAAGTCGTGCAGGTGTTTTTTTAGAGAAAACTTCAGCGCCAATCTATTTGCCCTCATTTTAGGTATCAGGTATCAGGTGTCAGAAAAACCTAGAACCTGAAACCTAGCTGCTAGAACCTAAAACCTGTTTTTAGAAAACCAGTTTACAAAATATATTACAGAGATTGAAAATACTGTTACCATCACTACAAGGATATTTGCCAGAGATGTGTTTCCTGTCTGGACTGCATCATATATGGCAATCGGCATTGTCTGTGTTAGCCCAGGAATATTACCTGCAACCATAAGTGTAGCGCCAAACTCACCGGTTGCCCTTGCAAATGCCATGACTGAGCCTGCAGCAATGCCGCGCCATGCAAGCGGGATTGTGATAGTCTTTAATACCTGCCATTCTGATTTCCCAAGGAGCCTCGCTGTATTTTCTAGATTTTTATCTACACCTTCAAGTGATGACCGTGCAGGTTTTATAAAGAGAGGAAGGGATGAGATAAATGCAGCAGCCACAGCCCCCTTCCATGTAAAGACAAGTGTTATGCCAAGTGTATCTTCCAATAGTCTGCCAAGGGGACTGTACCTTCCAAAAAGCACAAGGAGATAATAACCAAGGACAGTCGGAGGGATTACCAAAGGCTGCATTATTACGGCATCTAAAATGCCCTTGCCCCAGAAATCCTTTTTTGCCATTATAAGTGCAATCCCGAGCCCTGATATTACAGTGAAAAGTGTCGCAAAAAAGGATACCTTTAATGTCAGATATAAAGGGAATAAATCCATTATTAAAACTCTCCCGGCAGTAAAAACCCGTATCTTTTCATTATCTGCCTGCTATTAGGACTATTCATATATTCTATAAATCTCTTTGCCTCTTTTTCATTCTTTGCGGCCTTAAGTATTCCAACAGATTGATCTATTGGGTTATGGAGGTTGCTGTCAATCAACAAGTATTCTATTTCAGGGACGTTGGCAACAGACAAAGCAACTATGCCTGCCTGCGCGTTTCCTGTCTGGATAAACTGTAATGTCTGGCGGATATTTTCACCATAAACAAGTTTGGGTTTAATTTTATTCCACAATCCTAGTTTTACAAAAACTTACCCCCGATTTTTTATTCACAGCAAGGACAATCCTCCCCTGTGCATAAATCTGCTGAGAGTCAGGGAGTATCAATCCGTTTTCTCTTAACCTGTTCATATATCCTTCATTAGCAGCAAAAAATATGTCAAACGGCGCACCATTTTCAATCTGCATAGCAAAGATGCCTGTAGAGCCAAAGGAAAGCACGGTTTTTATGCCTGTATCTTTTTCAAATCCTCTAACTATTTCATTTAATGCAAAGGTTAAGTCGCTGGCAGCAGCAATAGTCAATGTCCTTTCGGCTGAATGGACATTTTTGGGGACGACCGTTAGTGCTAAAAAAAGTAGGATTGCAGTAAGTGTTCTCATCTTACCTAAAGATGTCCTCAAAACTTAAAAAAACATACTGTAAAACAGAATAGAATGCAAATAGAAATTGTCTCCCAAATTATCTAATAGGTGATTTAAGAACAGCCAGTCTTCCCCCAGCGTATCTGCCAAGTTTGGTATTTGGGGCAATCCTAACCTGTAATTCATATTCATGTATTGCTGCCCCTATATCACTTACATTTTCATGGGATATACCCAGCATACCATGAACTTCAGGGTGTTTTGGTGATGTCTGTGCAAAATCCATTAAATACAGAATTGCCTTCTTCCACTCCTTTAACTGAAAGTAACTCCTGCCAATGCCAAAAAGAGAGGGTGGATGCGATGGATAGAGTTCAAGGCTTCTTTTGAACTTATCTGCTGCGCTGCTATAATTACCTTTCAGATAATAAGTAATTCCTAACCCATAGTATGAAGGCTGGTAATCAGCATCTATAGAAAGCGCCTTTTTAAAATTTCTTTCTGATTCATAAAAATCCTTTTGCTTAATTCTTATCATCCCCATTAGATTATAAAAAGGTGCCTGCTCGCTATTTACTGATATGGATTTTTGTAATCTCTCCTCTGCATCCTGAAACTTACCCTTTTCATACAGGCTCACTGCCTCATCATAAATAAAATAGGATTGATTTGCCTCTCTGATCCTTGCTGTCATTGACTGAAAATGCTCCTTAAATCTGCCGTCCCCTTTGAAGATAAATGGAGAAAGTTCACGAATCATTGCCTCTATCTCATGCCTTCTAACCCCTGTCCTTGGGTGCGTTGAAAATAGTTCATCTAAAAATGTATCCCCTTTTCTTTTTGCATCCTCCCTTTTGAGATAGCGACTAACTGCAGCCTCCAGCCTCTCATGTGCATTTAATGCCTCACTGGGTTCATATCCCAGTTTTGCCATATATTTTATTCCAAGTCTGTCTGCCTGAATCTCCTGATTTCTGTCATATTTTAATAATAGTAAATTGCTTCCGATGCTGGCAAGTGTCAGTATCTCATCAGTGCCTTTTCCGCCTTCAAGGGCAACCCCGCCTAATGCAATACCAATCTGCTGCAGTGTGCCCACAGATATTCTCTTGGCTGTATGCCTTGCCATTACATGACCAGCCTCATGCCCCATTACTGCTGTAAACTGTGCCTCGTTTTCAAGTTCGGAGAGGAGCCCCCTTGTAATAGCCACATATCCGGGAAGGGCAAAGGCATTTGGGATAGATGTGTTTTGTATGACAAACCTCATTGGCAGGTGAGACCTTTCTGATACCTGCCATATATCCTTTACAACCCCTTCAAGATAGGACTTGAGTTCAGCATCCTTGTATTCCCCGCCAAAATCCCAGTTGAGAGATGGTGCAGCATTCTTGCCTATAGTGATTTCCTCTTCCTCACTTACGAGCATGAACTCTTTTTCGCCTGTAACAGGATTAACCGCGCATGAGATTAGGGTTGAACAAATCAGTATAAGAAATAAACTGAATAACAAAGACCTTGCCATAGAAAATCTCCCTATCATTTTTTCCCCGCCTCTATTAAAAAGCATTTTACTGCCTTCCCTGTTCCTGCAAATTTTAACCTTGTAACCTCTAACCCTTCAGTGGTTAATGCAGAAACAACCTCTTGTAACCTTGCTGTTGGATATATGTAAAAGACCATTCCTTTGGGTTTTAACAAATACCTTGAAATCTGGACAAGTTCTTGTAGTGTCCCAAACATCTCATGTCTTGCAATAGATTTTTCTGGGTCCGGACATATCCTGCCTGAACCTGCCCTTGCATACGGAGGATTGCTTAAGACAACAGAAAATGAGCCCCCTTTAAAAACCCTTTTTAGTTCTCTGAAATCACACCTTAATATCTTAACCCTTTTTGCAAGACCATTGAGGCTTATATTGCGGATGGCGAGTTTTGCAAGATTATCTTGTATCTCAACGCCGACTATCTTTTTTACACTTGTCTTATATGCAAGGAGCAGCGGGATGATGCCTGAACCAGTGCCTATATCCAGAACAGTATCATTTATAGACAGCGGTGTTGCAAACTCTGCTAAAAGAATAGGGTCTTCGGAAAATCTATACCCATTTTTTTTCTGGATAATCTTGAATGGACCTATGTTATCAATTGTCTCGCCGCTAAAGAGTTGCGACTTGCTCATTTTCATCAACAGAATTTATAACAAGCCCTGAAAGGAGTTTAGGGTAGAAATATGTTGATTTTTGTGGCATCACATAACCTGCGTTTGCAACATCCTTAACCTGCTCTATCTTTGTAGGGTGAAGTAAAAACGCCATCTGATGGCTTCCGCCTTTAAGCGACTCAAGTGTTTCATCTAACCCTTTTACATAAACAAGGTTTTCCTGATTTTCCTGCGATTTTGATGACAGCCCGAGTATCTTAGTAAATATCAATGAGTGCAGCACTGTTACATCAAGTGCATTAAAGACATCTGGTATCGTGTCCTTAAATATCTGTTCCATTATATCATTTGATTTAAGTTGCAGTATAAAGTATGAATCCATTCCTTTTATGGCAAGTCCGAATGACGGAAGGGGGTCATTATACATCTCTTCAAATCTTTTATAGAATGCCTTTCTTACCTCTGGTTCTACTGTCTTGTCAAACCGCACCTCATGGACATCAAAGAAATTAGAGCAGTTCACAAGGAATGTGTTTGGAATAAAATTTAGTATGCTGTGAATTATACGATGGGTAGGCAGTATTGTCATACCCTCATCGTCCATGTTGGAAAAATACATCATCACATAATTAAAACCCTCTTTGCCTGTCCATCCCTTTTTACTATCCATCATCTCCCTGCGGTAGTTAAGGGCTGTTTCATACCGATGGTGACCATCTGCAATGAAAAGGGGGGTATCCTTGAGCCTTTCTATAATCTCTTTTATTGCTTTATGGTTGTCAACCCTCCACATCCTGTTTATTACGCCGTCATCATCTGCTACCTCTGTAAGCAGGTTTTCTGTTATATGTGCCTCAAGGATTGAATTTATCATCTTTTCTGGTTCAGAGTAGAGTGAAAATATACAGCAGAAGTTTGCCTTACATGCCCTAATGAGATTCAGTCTGTCTGCCTTTGGTCCGGCAAGGGTCTTTTCATGCGGATGGATTTTACCTGAACCAAACTCCTCCAATCTTGCCAGTGCTATGAATCCTCTCCTGTCTTTTGTCTCACCATTTTTTAATCTATAGGTTTGTGTGTAGTAATATATTGCTGGTTTTTTATCTTGTTCAAGCACACCATCTTTTTGCCATTTTTTAAAATCAATACTTGCCCTTATGTATCTATTATTTTCAGTATTGTCATCAGGATAGGTTTTGCCAAGTATAAGCCTTACGATGTTATATGGATGCCTTTGGTAAAGTTCTTCCTGAAACTGCGGAGATATGACATCATAAGGCGGTGCCATCACCTTTGATACATCCCCAATCTTTTCCTGATTATACAGATGCCCTCTGAATGGCAATATATCTGCCATAAATCTTTCTCCTTACACAATAGAATCATTTTGGTGCGTAATGCTATCAACTGCCTTTTGAAAGGTCAAGAAAATCTTAAACAGAAAATCTTAAACAGGCAAGATATGATTTTACAACCAAAAAAGACTTGAAAAATTTTTATTATTTGTTATTGTTTATCCCAACCAATCTTACATGGGCAGGAGATAAAGATCTTTTTAGGAGGTTTGTCTTGGTCAAAGCAGATGTTGTAAAAGAAATTATAAATAGTTTTGTAAGCCGTCTGTCTCATGAAGAGGCATTGAGTCTTGCCCTTCAAAAAGTTGTAGAGGGATTTAACTGCAATAGTTGCGCAATCATTACCACTTATGAAAAGAACTATCCGATAATAAAGACAGCAAAGGGACTGAGTAACGATTATATAAAATCGTTTTATGCAGAATCTGGAAAAGAGGTTATTAGTAATGTTATCAGAACCAGAAAAGCGATTTTAATAACAAAGGGATATCCTGACTTTAATAAACATGGCTATAGATTTGAACATGACTATAAGAGTCTTTTTGCAGCGCCTGTTTTTATGCACGACAAACCGCTGGGTATAATGTATATGGATTTTACTGATGATAAAGTTCCCTCTCAAGAAGAACAAAAGGCATTTATTGACATAGTAAATATATGTTCAATTATAATTGACCACGAAATAAAGGCAGATGAATACATGAAAACCTTAAACATAGATAATCTCACGGGCATTTATACATACAAATACTTTAATGAAGAACTCCATAAAGAAATCAAAAGGGCGATCAAGTTTAAACATCCGCTGACGGTAATGATTGCATCCATAGGGCATATGAATGAGTATAATTCTGTATATGGATATATAGCAGGAAATGAGGCAATAGAATCCATTGCCGATATAGTAAGGGCTAATCTGCATGATATAAATACCGTAAGCCGTTATGCTGCCAGATTTGCACTGATTTTCCCTGAAGTTACTTCTTCTGTTGTTCAAAAATTTGCTGAAAAGATACTCTGTGATTTCTCTTCATCTGGTTTATTTAAGGATAAAAAACCTGAACTTACATTAAGGATTGGCATTGCCTCATTTCCTGCTGATGCTGAAAATGAAACCTCCCTGTTGAACATTGCGGAAAAGAATGTCTATGAATCAACAAGAAAAGGCGGCAATAGCATAACAGTATCATAGATATCCTGAACTAACCCTGTCATAATCCCTTCCGTAAAAATCAATGTCTATTTTTGGGTCCCTTTTTCCTGCTTGCTTATAATCTTATATTTGTGTAATTTAGAAAATATATGCAAAGTTTTAAAGATACAGCAGTAGATGCTGCAAAAAAGGCTGGCAGTCTATTGAAAGAGAATCTGGGCAAAATCCATGCTATAGAGATGAAGGGTGCAGTTGATATTGTTACAGAAATGGATAGACTTGCTGAAGACCTCATAATAAATGAATTAAAGAGTGCCTTCTCTGATTGCGGCATTCTTACAGAAGAGAGTATAGAGCATAGATCTTTGTCATCATACCGCTGGATTATTGACCCCCTTGACGGCACAACAAACTATGCACACGGGTATCCTGTATTTTGTGTATCCATTGCACTGGAAAAAGATGGGGATGTAATCTTTGGTGTTGTATATAGCCCAATGTTGAACGAACTCTTTACTGCTGAAAGGGGTAATGGTGCATATCTGAACGATAAGAGGATTTATGTCTCAAGGGTGAACGATTTAAATTCATCCCTCCTTGCAACAGGCTTCCCTTACGATGTGCGCACATCTCAAAATAACAATATAAACCACTTTGCAAATTTTGCTGTCCGTGCCCAGGCAATAAGAAGGGCAGGCTCTGCTGCCCTTGATTTATGCTATATTGCATGCGGCAGGTTTGACGGCTTCTGGGAATTAAAATTGAAACCATGGGATGTGGCAGCAGGGGGACTTATAATACAGGAGGCAGGGGGGGAGTTATCTGATTTTAAAGGTAGTCCCTTTTCTATTTTTTCTCAAGAAACACTAGCAAGTAATGGTATAATACATAAAGAAATGCTGGGGGTCTTAAACCTTTGAAGAATCTTTTATTGCGATGGATTATAAATGGATTTTCAATCATCCTTGCATCCCTTGTCCTGAAAGGCATAATACTTGATAATTTTATGTCCGCATTTACTGCAGGGGCATTATTAGGCATATTTAATGCGGTAATAAGACCCATTTTAATTATACTCACACTGCCGGTAAATATTCTGACACTCGGACTATTTACACTTGTAATAAATGGGTTTATGCTGTGGCTTGTAGGCTCTGTTATCAAAGGTTTTGAGGTTACAGGTTTTATACCTGCGGTGTCAGGCGCATTGTTTATAAGTGCGGTCAGTCTGCTTGTCAGCCTGTTTATAAAGGATTAAATGAGCAAAAACAAAAAAAATCATCCGTATCTTACAAGAATCAAGAGATGGATTAAACTGCACTACTATAAGGTTGTTCGTCTTGATGACCCGCCTGAAAAGATTGCCCGTGGTGTTGCTATCGGTGTATTTATGGGGATATTCCCAACCTTTGGGCTTGGTATAATTGCCGCCATTATATCTGCCTATATATTAAAGGCAAACAGGGCTGCTGCTGTCATTGGAAGTTTTATCATGAACCCGATTACAACGCCGGTATTCTGGACGCTTTCATCTTTTGTTGGCGCTATTATATTCTGGCAGGATAGAGAACTCGTTATGGCAAATATACGGAACCACAGTTTCTTTAATGGCATGGGGTGGGCATATATTGCATTCATCGTTGGTAATATAATAGTATCAAGTGCCTTTTCTGCATTATCATATTTCCTTACAAAAAAATGGGTTATAGGGCACAAAAGTCATAAGGCAATGAAAATGGCTGCGGCCAGCAAGTTGAAATATTTCAAGTAACCCCGAAAAATAAAAACCAAATGCATTTTTCAAGTAACATAAAACCCACCCCGATTTCCTATCTCACACATCCTCTTTCCCTAGTCCAAATGCCTTGTGAAGCACCCTTACGGCAAGTTCAGTATATTTTACATCAATAACACAGGAGATTTTTATTTCGGATGTAGAAATCATCTGGATATTTATCCCTTCTTCTGCAAGGGTCTCAAACATCTTTGATGCAATGCCTGCATGACTTCTCATGCCGGCTCCTACAATAGAAACCTTTGCAATATTTGTATCTGATAATACCCCTTTTGCCTTTATATTCTTTGCTGTCTTTTGAACCAACTGCAGAGCCTTTTTAAAATCAGCCTTTGATACGGTGAATGTTAAGTCTGTGAAACCATCGTGGCTTATATTTTGGACGATCATATCAACATTTATATTTGTCCTTGTAAGAGGTGCAAAGAGTTTTGCTGCTATACCCGGCATATCAGGCACTCTTATAAGTGATATCTTCGCCTCGTCTTTATTGTATGTAATACCTGAAACAACTACCCGTTCCATATCTTTGTCCTCCTTTGTGACTAGTGTTCCTTCTGCGTCTGTAAATGATGACTTTACCATAACAGGGACACTGTATTTTTTTGCAAATTCAACACTTCTTGTTTGTAATACCTTTGCACCAAGACTTGCCATTTCCAGCATTTCATCGTATGAGATCTTTTTAAGTTTTTTTGCATCAGGACAGATATTCGGATCTGTTGTATACACACCTTCAACATCCGTATAGATTTCGCAGACATCCGACTTAATTGCTGCTGCAAGCGCAACAGCAGTTGTGTCAGAGCCGCCTCTGCCAAGTGTTGTAATATTCCCATCTTCGTCAACACCCTGAAACCCTGCAACCACAACGATATTTCCATTTTTAAGTTCAGAGAAAAGTTTCTCTGTATCAATCCTCTCTATCCTTGCCTTGCCAAAAGAACTGTCTGTTATTATCGGCACCTGATGCCCGAGAAAGGATTTTGCCTTAAAGCCCAGTTCCTGAAGAGCAAGGGCAAGTAGCCCGGTTGTAACCTGCTCCCCTGTTGATACAACAGCATCATATTCCCTGCCAATTGGGAATTCCTTTGATTGATGCGCCAAGTCAACGAGTTTATTTGTCTCTCCTGACATTGCAGAGACAACCACAACAACCTTATTTCCCTTCCTCTTTGTCTGTGCAACCCTTATGGCAACATTTCTAATTCTTTCAATATTGCCGACAGATGTTCCGCCGTATTTTTGAACGATTAATGCCATGTCTACCTCTTCCTTCCTATTTTATGTACCGCCATCCCATGCACATCTTCTGCTGCCTCCATGACAATTTCAGGCAGTGTTGGATGGGCATGTATTGTCTCAGCAATGTCCTTTGTTTTTACACCTGTCTTTATTGCAAGGGCAACCTCGCCAATCAAATCCGTTGCATGGGCGCCTATGATTGAGCAGCCAAGAACCTTATCTGTAGAGGGGTCTGCAAGGATTTGGACAAAGCCTTCTTCCTCGCCCATGCACAAAGCCTTGCCTGATGCCGCATAAGGAAATCTTCCGATTTTCACATCAAGCCCTTTTTCCTTTGCCTCCTTTTCACGCAAGCCAACGCTTGCTATTTCAGGGTCAGTAAATATGCCTGCTGGCACGCATGAATAATCCATAGTCTCATTTTTCCCAAGCGCATTTTTAACAGCAACTATGCCTTCACTGGATGCAATATGAGCCAAAAGCATCCCTCCTATAACATCCCCTGCCGCATAAACATCATGGACATTTGTCTCCATTTTTTCGTTTCCAACAACCCTGCCTTTTTCCGTGTTCATGCCGATTTTTTCCAGCCCTAATCCCTGCGAATTAAAACTCCTGCCGATTGATACCATGACCTTTTCAGTTACAAACTCTCTGCTGTCTTTGAGTGTTGTTCTTACACCGCTGCCTGTATCCTCAACACTTTCAACCATTGCCTCAGTAATTACATCAATGCCTCTATCTTTAAAATTCTTTAGTATAACCCTTGAGACCTGCTTATCCTCCATATAGAGTATTATGGGCAGGAGTTCAATGATTGTAATCTTACTTCCAAATTCTGCGAACATACTGGCGAATTCACATCCCATTACACCGCCGCCTATTATTAGGAGGCTCTTCGGGACTTTAGTCAAATTCAAAAGTTCTGTGGATGTGATGATATTCTTTCTGTCAATGTTAAATGCAGGTATCATTGCAGGCTCTGAACCTGTTGCAATAATCGTTTTTTTGGCAAATATAATTTCAACCTGACCGTCCCTTTTTGTAACCTTAATCTGGTTTGGATTCTCAAAAGAACCATCTCCATCAAAAGATGCAACACCATTTCCTTTCAGGAGTTGAAGCCTTTGTAGGGATGCACCCCCTGTTGAGGCATGTCCCGCCAATTCTCTTTTTTTCAATGACCGCGACCTTCGCCCCTTCTTGCGCCCCCTTTATTGCCGCAACATACCCTGCAGGTCCTCCGCCTATAACAACAACATCAAACTCTTGCATTTAATCCTCCGTAGATTGTACAGATTTGCGCCATATCTGTTTTGATATGCATCTTAAGACTAATGCATCAATTTTGCCTTATGAAAGGTAACAGAGATTTTCTTTGAAATCAAGTGGAGAAAAGCAGGTGAAGTGGTAAAGGATTTATTTATGAGGCAACATAGCAATAAGAAAAGGCAGGGTCCAATACCATTTCCCGAATAGTGTCTTTATAGGATGTTGCGGCAGGTATTTCTTCAGCAAATGTCCAACTTGAAGGGCTTTCAATAACCTTTCTTACAAGTTTCTGATTTAAACAATGTCCTGATCTTTCTGCAATAATGTGTCCTCTTATTGTTGCTCCAAGAAGAGAGATGTCACCCATACAGTCAAGGATCTTATGTCTTACGAATTCGTCCGGAAACCGCATGCAATCTCTGTTAATAATCTTTGTGTCATCTATGACAATTGCATTTTCAAGAGAGCCGCCTGCCACCAGCCCCTGAGATCTAAGCCATTCAACCTCTTTTAAAAATCCAAATGTTCTTGCCCCGCATAGTTCATCTTTAAAAGATGTTTCAGAGTAAACGGTTGAAAGAGATTGATTTTTCAAGAATGGATGGTCAAAACTTATAGAGTATGTTATTTTAAAATCCCTTGCAGGCAGCATCAACGCCACCTTTCTGCCATCCCTGACCTTTATAGGTCTCTTTATAACGATAATCTTTTTTATCTTTTTCTGGGTTTCAATGCCTGCTGTCTGTATTAACTCCACAAAAGGCAATGCACTTCCATCCATTATAGGTATTTCACAGGAATCAACCTCAACAACTGCATTGTCTATTTCAAGACCATAAAATGCAGCGAGAAGATGTTCTACAGTTCCTAATGTGATGCCCTCTAATCCAAGTGTTGTTGCAAGCCGGGTGTCAACAACATTTTTTGAGCATGCCTTAATAACAACACCACCGCTGACATCCGTTCTTATAAATGTTATGCCGCTATTTTCATCAGCAGGTAATATCCTGACATTGACTTTTTTGCCGCTGTGAAGTCCAATGCCGTTAAAACTTACGCTGTTTTTTAATGTCTTTTGTTTTGCCATATTATCATTAAAATTGGTTTACAAGATAAAGGGTAAGCAAATAATATGCCATGTGCATAAATTTAAAATTATCAAGCAAATACAATTAGATGCAAGCTTTCGTCCGGGTTAAAAAGGGATAGGGGGTGTATTTAAAATACAACCCATTAGATATTCATTCTCTTTTTTGATACGCTTGTAAAAATTTTTTAAAAATCTCTTGACATCATTATTGTAATATACTATATACGCACATGCGTATATACAAATCTATGGAAAAGGTCATACAGATATATAAAGCCCTGTCTGATGGAACAAGAATAAGGATAGTAAATATCCTTCAGGGTAAAAGGCTGTGTGTTAACCGTATAGCAGAGGTCCTTGGGATTCAGCAGGCTAAAATATCCCGCCATCTATTTTATCTTAAAAATGTGGGTTTGGTTAATAGTGAAAAAGACGGGCTTCGGGTTTACTATACACTGCCAGATGATGGATTATGCCAACCAGTAATAAAATGTCTTAAAGAATTAAGAAAAGATGTCATAGAACTGGATGAGGATATAAAAAGACTAAACAAAGAGAAGTCGCGCGAAGAGTCGTGCTGTTAAAATTTTTCAAGGCTAAAGCCTTGAGGGACATAAATCATAGGAGAATTCATGCCTGAAGTTATTGAGAAATCTGACCCGTCAACTATCGCAAAAAGCAGAGCAGGTGTTTATCATCTTATTTCAAAGTTTTATTTGAAAGAGGTTTCTCCTGAATTTTTGGCTGTCCTCAAGAAAAAAGAGATGCTGGAATTATTAAATGGTCTTGACGTTGATTTTGGCAAGGTTCTTTCTAATTTCTCTGACGAGACAAAATTTCTGGATGAACTTGCAACAGAATATGCGGCTCTCTTTATTGTCGGAGGCGGCATTCCGCCTTATGAATCAGCGCGTTTGAAAGGGATGTTATGTCAGGAGCCTGAGGCGCAGGTAAGGGCGTTTTATAAAAGATGCGGTCTAACTGTAAAAGATGAAAACAAAATATTTTCTGACCATCTTGGTATGGAATTGGAGTTTATGGGTTATCTTGCGGATAAAGAGGCAGAGGCATGGAAAAACAATGATGAAAAGACCGCCGGGGAGTGGAGCGGCTTGCAAAAAGAATTTTTTACAGAACATCTGGATAAATGGGCATTTGCCTTTTTAAAGGATATGGCTCTATGCGCCTTTCATCCGTTTTATAAAGAGGCGGCTAAACTTACAAGATGTTTTCTGGAACTGGAAAAGGAAGACCTGATTGACAGCAAGCAAAATAGGATAGAGTCTGCGGACAAAATATCCTTGACAACATGATAAAAAATATTTATATATCCATATCCGCATAAACAGATATATGAAAAAGATTACTAAAATATATCAGGCGCTTTCAGACGAGACAAGACTAAGGATATTAAACCTGCTGCACGAAGGCGAACTATGCGTATGCCATATTATGGATGTTTTGGAAACAGGTCAATCAAAAATATCAAGACATCTTACATATCTTAAAAATGCGGGGCTTGTTCATAATAGAAGAAACGGGCTTTGGGTTTACTATTCATTATCAAAGGATAAATCTTATATACCTCTCTTAAAATGTCTGAAAGAATTGAGGGTGAGTGTAAGGCAGTTAAAAAACGATAGTGAAAGGATGCTCAAGAAAAAGGACGAGGCTTCTTTATTAGGTATGACTATAGATACGAAATGTTGTAATACTTCCAAAACAGAAAAGAATAGCAGAACAGAGTGTAAATGTTAGTTTACTAAACAGGAATATTTTCCTGATTGATAGGTTTGTAAAGAGTCAAAAAAGCAGTTTGCATTTTTAATTATTATACCTTTTTAACAAATGTAATTTTTAAAGACTTTTTACAAAACCGTCAATGATAAATTTTACACCTGATAGATGCCAATCATGGCTTTACAAAAAGGCTGACTGCCGTTTGTGTGTTGAAGCCTGTCCTGTTGAGGGTTGCATAAGTTTTAAAGACTCTCAACTGATTGTTAAGGCAGAAGAATGTGTCGGTTGCGGCGTATGCACAACTGTCTGTCCCACAAGCGCCCTGGAAATGGAAGGGTTAACTGACAGAGAACTCTTAAGCAGGCTTATGGCAGCACTGCCTGAAAACACTACCAGTATTACCCCTCAACCCGCAATCCGAAATCCGCAATCCGAAATTTTCTTAACTATTGGCTGTTCCCTTGGTTCAAAGGATTCTAAATCTGCAATCTGCAATCTGCAATCTGCAATCTTCATCAATCTTCCCTGTCTTGCTATATTAAAAGAATCACATCTCATATCTTTAGTCCTTTCAGGCACGCGGAATATTTACCTTGACTTAACCCGATGTGGTGACTGTTCATTCAAACACGGCAGAAAGACTATTGAAAAGACCATGTCTTATGCCTCAAGTCTTTTGGGGGCGATGGGGTATGAAGATAGACTTCAGACTTCAGACTTCAGACTTCAGACACCAGACCAAAATCAAAACAAGAAGTCAATCCTATCATTCAGAAAAAACAAAAAAAATAACATAAAAACCATAACCCCTGAACCTGAATATTCAAGGAGGGAACTCCTGCACTTTTTCAGGGAAAAGGCTGTAGAAAAGGCGGTAGAGAGGGTTGTGGGTAAGACTAATAGAAAGAAAGGGGGTGGGAAGAAAGCAGGTGATGTTCCAGAGAGAAGGGAAATCCTTCTTGAGATATTAGGTAAAGAAAAAAACATTGTTCAATCTAATCAGATTAAAGATGGCAGTTTTCCTGTTCATAGTATAAGGATAGATGATGACTGCACATTGTGCAATGACTGCAATCTTTTCTGTCCAACAGGGGCATTAGCAAAAGTTGAGCAAAAAGCGGAAACAGATGATGAAACAGGAGAGGTAAGGCTCGATTTTAATATGTCGCTTTGCATGGGCTGTGAACAGTGCGCAGAACTCTGCCCTGAAGATGCAATGAGCCTTGTAAAGGATATAAATCTATCTGATTTTGCGTCAGGCAGTGTCCAAACCCTGTTTAGCAAAGTCAGCAAAAAATGTCCTTCCTGCAACAGGGTGTTTTATCCAGAAGACGGTATGGAAGGATGCCTCATCTGCAAGAAAAGAAAAGATAGTGATGATATGTTTTTTAACGCAATTTTCAGTCAGCAAGATATGCAGTGATTTTTTAAAAACCAGCAAGTTCGTCATTCCCCGGTTTATCCGGGGAATCCAGTGTTCTTTAAAATCAAAGACTTCTGGATTCCCGCCTTCGCGGGAATGACAGAGAAACAGTATTTTTCAAAGGTTTCTATGCAGTAAATTAAAAAAAGGAGGATTATATTAGATGAAGAGATTTTTGATTTCAATTTTTGCAGTAATTACACTTTTTGCAGCAAAAGAGGTTCTTGCAGCAGCAGGGGCTTATGAGGGCTACAAGAAATGCGGAGGATGTCATAAGAGCCAGAAAGACGCATGGTTAGAGACAAAACATGCCAAGGCAATGCACTCACTGAAACCAGGGGAGCGCAAGGAAGAAAAGAAGAAAGCAAAACTGGACCCTGAAAAGGACTATACTCAGGAGAAAGATTGTCTTACCTGTCATACAACAGGGTTTGGCGAAAGGGGTGGTTATAAGGCAAGTATGTCTGGAAAAGATGCAGAGTATTTTGGAAATATAGGCTGTGAATCATGTCATGGGGCAGGCAGTGTTTATAGAAAAGACCACAGCGATGCAGGGAAGGCATTTAAGGCATCCCAAAAACCCAGCCCAAGGCAAAAACTGGTTGATAATGGGCAGAATTTTGACTATGAAGCAGCCTGTAAAAAATGTCATATGAATTTTGAAGGTCAGCCGGGCGCAAAGGAGCCGTTTACCCCATTCACGCCAAAAGTGGATGCAAAATATAAATTTGACTTTGAAAA
>JACRPW010000044.1 GCA_016223005.1 Deltaproteobacteria bacterium
AACGCCAAGTTTTTTAATATCAATCGTCCGATGCTTTTGTCCGCAGCATTATAAATGGGATTTTTATTCTCAGCAGTATCAAAAACATCCCGTTCCATCAGTATTCCTACATAGTACTTATTGTTATTTTTTAGCAATACAGAACCTTTATTTTTTTCTTGCCCATCGCTCCAGCCACCAAGCAAAATGGGATTTTCAAAATTCAGCTTTAGCTTATTTTTCTTTGCATCGTCCTGCGGTTTTTTGGTCAGATAGTTTCTAACAGCATCATACCAATCGAACCATTTAGCATCATCAGAATATAAAAGAGCGGTAAGCATATTGGAAAGCTCAGAATTAATGGGGTTGCCTTTCACTTTACTTTCTTTTACCTGAAAATATTTAACAAGCCAAATAAGCGATTTTGCCGTATCAAGCCACGCCTTTATCTTTAATATGTTATCCTCATTTTTGTAGTCGTTTATTTTCAGTATGTCTGCCGATTTACTGCAAAAATCTTTTGCCAGATCTTCCATATCGGCACAAAGCAGGTTGATAAGGTTTTGGCTTGGGGTAAGGGTTTCATCGATCAGCGATTGGTGATCTTCCAGAACAGATTTCTTGAAAAGGATTTCACTCCAACCATTGCCCTTTTCCTGATTTAGTACTTCAAACAAGCCCGACAACTCCACAGCATCATTGATTTTGAATTGCTCTTCGCGTTTTTTATTGTATGATGCAATAGTTTCACATACTTCCTTTAAATTTTTGTCTTTGCTCAACAAGCCATTTTGTATTCGGTCTTTTATATCGTGCCAGTTGGCAAAATACTTATCGGAAACTCTATCTACGGCAGCTTTCGACCAATAAATGTCGTCCCACTCTTCGGTTTGTTTCAGCCAGTCAATGAACCTGTAAATGGTTTGTACATCCTCCTTTGTTTATACAGCGTCTTGAAAGGCAGAAGTTTTCTGAAATCCTTTTCAACCCTTCGTGCCTGATTGTACAGGTTAATAAGTAAGTTATAATGCCCGATAATCCGATTGTATTCCTCTATTCCCGATTGCGACAAACACTCTGAAAATCTGGCAATTTCAAACATCTTCTCCTCAATGGGAGATGCTTCTATCATTTTATTTGTTTCGGCATCCTTTATATGTGTTGTTCTGTTGGCATCTTTCAAATATTGGTAGGCATTCAGGTACTCGTCTTTTCGTGAAAAAGTTACTTTCGCATTATCCTGTGATTTCTTCTTTTTCTTTTGAACTTTCCCCTCCAAAAACTGAATGCAGTTATCACAAAACTTGGGTAAGTTATCGTGTATAATCCGCGTAGCAACAGCAGTCGCTTTTTCTTCTTTTTTATAGTAATTTTCCCTGTTTTGGTTGTAACCGGAGAAATAGGTGAAGAATTTTTCAAATGTTTTTAAGTGCGTTTCTAATTCCTTTCTCTCGTTCTCATCATCTGTTAACTTCCTAATATTGTTTTTGATATACTTCAATATTCCTGCTTCGGTCAAACATTTGACGCCCTCTTTTTTTAAAACTGGTTTTCCCTTATTGTCTTCTCCCGCCTTTTCTTTTAAAGGTTGTGTTCCAACATCGAAGGTTTTAACAACGGCTTCCCGAAGCGATTTTTCTTCTGAAGTAATCGTATTTTCTTTTTCCTTCTTCAGTTTGTATTTCTCAAAATATTTAGAGAAATCGATTTGTTTAGCTTCATCAGAAGTCAAGCTTCTGTTGATTACCTGCTCGTGTATATGGTCCATAACAGGTTTCAGGGCTATGTACGCATCTTTTATTTTCCTGTCGTTTTCAAGGATATTTCCAAGCAATCTTGCCGCATCTTCTGCTGCAAGTGGTTTCCCATCTTTTCCGATAGGTTTCAGTTCAAACCTCAGCGTTTTGGAAATCTGGTATTTATTTGTAAACTTCTCAAAGATTGATTCATTTTCCATAGATTGTGTCCTCCTTATAAATGCGTTCTAATCAAAAATCCTCTCAAGTCGAACGAATAAATAAAAATAAGGGTTCATTCGTAAACCCCGCACCCCGCCCACAGGGCGGGGCCTTTTGGGTGCGGGGTAAAAAAGTTGAAATGTCAGGAAGGGGTGAGTGAAGTAGGTTGGGTTAGTTTTATCAACCCAACCTTTGCAATAAACCATTGGATTTAGCGCTGCTCAACCCAACCTACAACCTACAAACCAAGCCAAAACGGCTGAGCTTCCCGCTTATATCTGCTCATCATGTGCAGATTTTTCCTGCTTTACCCTCTCATGCAGACAAACCTTTATCAACGCCCCGCGATCAACACCGATCGCTTCACGGATTGTGTCAATGTCGTTAACCAGTGATTCCGCAACATCCAGTGTAAGTCGCACCTTTTTCCCATGACGTATAAGCTTTGCCTTAGACATGTCAATAATGTCATGGATATCTTCACTGGAGTCAAAGCGGCGATCAAATTCAGCGCTGCTTTTAGCCGTTTTTTTCGTTTTCATATAGTTCTACCTCCTTTTTGTTTGCCCGTCTGACCGAAATGATACGGATTGCTTCATTGCGGTTGGTGTAAATTGCGATCCATATCTTCTTTTGGAGCTTGCCGATCACGATCCATATCTTCTTTTGGAGCTTGCTGATCACGATCCATCTGTCTTCTACGGGATGTGGCGCATGGATTTCAATGCGGTTTTCATCCAGCCACAACTCTTTTGCCGTATCAAAGTCGATGCCGTGTGTAGATTTGTTTGAACTGCTCTTGTCGGAATCCCATTCAAACTTCATGGTGTTATTATACATATTTTGTCCAGATTTTCAACATTTACTTATTATGAAAATAAGGGTTCATTCGTAAACCCCGCACCCCGCCCACAGGGCGGCCTTTTGGGTGCGGGGTAAAAAAGTTGAAATGTCAGGAAGGGGTGAGTGAAGTAGGTTGGGTTGGTTTTATCAACCCAATCTATTCTGCAATAAACCGTTGGGTTTCGCGCTGCTCAACCCAACATATAAACTAAAATACGAAAGACGAAGAATAAGTTACACCCGCCAGTTATACAGGTCAAAATCCGCATCAGGGACATGCTCTGCTATATACCCCCTCTTTGGCCACCTCTCCAGAGAGATTTCGTCTTTGACTATTGTGATAAAAAATCTGATTTCATCATTCGTTTTAAGACCAAGTGCATTAAACGGCACAGCAATCTCCACAACATCCTTCACTGCTATCTCTTTAATCTCTGCTTTTTTAGTCCACTGCCCATCCCTATACTTTTCAAATATGTATGCCCATTCAATAGAGGGTCCATTTATCTGTGCCTCTACCTTAGAGTTTTCTGTGGAAAAAATGTTTATTGCAAAACCCCATCTTATATCAGAAGGCATAATCCCGCTTATGAAATCAAATCTGAAAAAGAGGCAGTCAAGATTAAAGCCGTAGTTTATGGAACTTAGTATGCTGCTAGTATCTTTTTCCATGTGCATGGCGCTTCCACCCCATCCGATATCTATCTTACCTGAAGAAAGCCACTCAAAATAATCGGTTATCTCACCGTCAATAACAGGCATTATAAAAGATGTCGGTCTCGCAGCAGGTTCACAAACCCTTTCTTCTGAGATAATCGGAATATCAAGATTTGTCGGCGGCTCTTTACCTATGAGCATATAAAGTTTTTTAAGATGCTTCCTGAACAGTTCATCAAATTCAATGTCATTCATTGATGAGTGTTCTTCCCCATACCACCAGAACCAGTCGCTCCCCTCCGCTGTATATATCTCCTCCCATGCCTCTTTAAGTTTTGAGATACTATCTTCACTTAATTCCATACCGCCCTTTTTTAAGTTATTTTCAAACAGAACCAGTTCATTCGCCTATCGTCACACACTTTATCAAATTATTACTGCTTATTTTTGAATACAGGGCATTTAAAAAATCATTCCCATCATTTTTATAATATTCCCATGCATTTTCACCATCCAGAACTATTGTGACAAGATGACCCTCTATCTCGCTGCCAAGGGATTCCCTGATGTATAACAACCTTTCAACAAGGTCATCTGCAGCCTTTCCTGCATCCCATTTTGAATAAACAAACCCGATTAAGTCAGAAAGTATGCGGTCCCTGAAGACCATCGCAATCTCATTACCACCCTTCAGCATCTTATATGGTTTATACAATATATGCGGGTCAAGACATCTGTTGTTATCATCCCTCCTTATATGTTTGCCTAAAGACTGCTCCAGTATCCTCTCATCAGTTGCAATCCAGTTAATACCATGTCTTGCTATTAAAGATACTGCATCTTCACTTACACCCCCTTCTGGAGGCCACATACCAGCAGGCTTCTTGCCAAAGACATTTTCATGGTATCTAATGCCCTTTGCTATCTGCTCCATTGCATCTTCAGGGTGGACGAATCTTGAATTTGGCAAAACCACCCACGGCATTGCATCTCTGGCAGAGTCAGTATCGCATAAAAGCGGCAGTATCGGATGATAGTACGGAGAGGTTGACAGTTCAATAATACCCAAGTCCTGCATTTTCCTGTATTCATGGATTATGATTTTTAAAATATCATACTGCTTTTCTATAAGCCTTGATTTTTCATCTTCTGTAAAATACTGCCCTTTTTTTTCAAGTCCTTTAAGAAAGTCATCGTCATCACGAAGTAAAGGGTCTATCCACGCAAGATTGAAAAGAACCTGCAGGTCCAGAAAGTCCTGCACAGCATAGTAGCGTATGGCTTCAGAGAAATTGCCATTGTATGAATGCAGCCCCCTTTTTTTAAGCAATTCCCAGTATCTTGGAAACGGCATTATCATATTCTCCCAGTTGGCAAAGAAAAACTTATCTAAGAGAAATCTCTTGTCATCCAAAGTCAATATATCCGCAGGTTTTGTTGTAACATCCAGAAATCTATCCTTTGCCCTGCCTTCTGTGTAGTCTATGAGCTGCTCTAAAAGGGACGGCACAATATTGACTGTCTGGTGGATACTGGGATACCTTTCAAGTATATGCACCATATCATAATAATCCTTTGTCCCATGCAGTCTGACCCACGGCAGGGGATACCTGCCATCTACAGGGTCTTTATATAACGGCTGGTGCATATGCCAGAGAAATGCCACATGAATGGGTGAGTTGTCTTTCATGATCTATCAATCTCTCATATTTACAAACTGCAGATTTATCTCCATATCCTTTGCCTTTAACATCTGGATAACTGCCTGAAGGTCATCCCTTTTCTTTCCTGTTACCCTTACCTGTTCATCCTGAATCTGCGGCTGAACCTTTATGTCACCGTCTTTTATAATCTTAACGATTTCCTTTGCCTTTTCAGTTGGTATGCCCTGTCTGATTTTTATCACCTGTCTCTTTAAACCGCCTGATGCATCTTCAATCTTTCCATATTCCAGTGCCTTTAAAGAAACACCCCTTTTCACCATCTTCCCTTGCAGAACATCTATAACTGCCATCAGTTTATAGTCATCGTCACCTATAACTATTATCTCCCCTTTCTTCTCCCACCTTATCTCACTCTTTGAACCTTTAAAATCATACCTCTGGCTGATTTCCTTTACAGCCTGATGAACCGCATTGTCAACCTCCTGTGTGTCTACCTTTGAAACAATATCAAAAGACGGCATATCATCTCCTCCTGATTGTCAGAAAATGCTATTCCGTAAAATAGCGATTAAAAACCTCGCTATTTTGCATTTTCTTCTATGTTGATAAAATCTATCTCACATCTCCTCCAACAACTATCTCTGGTATGCGCAGTGTTGGCTGGGCATCTGAAACAGGCACACCCTGAGCATCCTTACCGCATGTGCCAATACCAAAACCTAAATCACTGCCCACCATATCAATATCTTTCAGAACCTTTGGGCCATTCCCTGCTAATGTGGCGCCTCTCACAGGCTCTGATATTTTACCATTTTCTATGAGATACCCCTCTGTAACCTCAAACACAAAATCACCATTTACCGTATTAACCTGCCCCCCTCCCATCTTTTTTACCAGAAGCCCCTTTTCAAGAGATGCGATTATCTCCTGCGGGCCTGTTTTACCCGGTGCAATCAGGGTATTTGTCATCCTTGGTATCGGTCTATGAAGGTAAGATTCCCGTCTGCCGTTGCCTGTAGACCTTTTCCCATCCTTCATTGCAGTAAGTCTATCATACATATAACCTTTAAGAATACCATTTTCAACAAGCACAGTCTTCTGCCCCTTTGTGCCCTCATCATCAAAAAAGAATGAACCCCGTTTATTTGGGATTGTCGCATCATCTATTACAGTTATAAGAGGGGATGCAACCTGTTCGCCAATCTTATTTGAATAGACTGAAAGGCACTGCTGTGATAAATCAGCCTCCAGTCCATGTCCTATTGCCTCATGAATCATTGTGCCGCCTGCACTGCTTGATAATATTACAGGCATCTTGCCGCCAGTCGCCATTCTTGAATTTAACAAGATAATTGCCCTTCGTGCCGCTGTTTCGGCAATCTGTTCAGGCGGCATATCTTCTAATATCTCTATACCCATGCAGCCGCCAACAGGTTCATAACCTGTTTGAAGGACATCACCCTCCACAGCAACAACATTCACAAAAAAGAGTATGCTTGTTTTATCTTCCTCTGCCCATGCACCTTCACTATTTATAACAGCCATCCTTCTTGCTCCATCACCATATACAACCTTAACCTGTTGGACCCTTTTATCTGTCCGCCTCGCTGCCATGTTTGCCCTGTTTACAATCTCAACCTTCTCTAAAAGGGGGATACTATGAGGAGGTATCTTTATAAAAAACCCTGCTGAAATATTTTTATGAGTGAGTGCAATATCCCTTTCTGTCTCTCCTTTTTTAACTGCCTGATTTACAGTTTCAGCAAGGGTAATCAGCCCTTTCTGTGAAATGTCATTTGTATATCCGTATGCGGTTTTATAATCAAATATAACCCTTATTCCGCAGCCGACATCCCTGCCAGATATAACCTTTTCAATCCTGTCTTCTTCGCAGACAATTGATGTATTTACAGTCTCTTCAAAGTATATATCAGCAAAGTCTCCGCCTTTTTTGAGTGCAGTTTTCAGGATTTCAAACGGGTCAATACCCTTAATCAGTTCCATTCCGATACCTCCAAGTCTATTGTTTTTTTTTAGCATACATTGTAATATATTTCCATGCCAAAACAGATGCCAAAGTTCTATCCAATTATAGATACATCTCAAGTTTTGCTTTCAAGAATAGATGACATTACAAGAACTATTATTCAAGCAGGTGCAAGGCTCATACAATTAAGAGGAAAAGACATTTCCACACGAAAGTTTGTTGACACTGCAAATATAATAAGACCAATTGCAAAAAAAAACAACGCAGCATTTATTATAAACGACAGGGTTGATATTGCTGTGCTTGTTGGTGCAGACGGGGTTCATCTTGGGCAGGGAGATTTGCCGATAGAAGAGGCAAGAAGGCTCTTGGGAGATGAGAAAATCATCGGCATTTCAACGCACAATGAGGACGAGGCTAAAGATGCACAGACGAGAGGCGCTGATTATATTTCATTCGGACCGATATTTACTACCAAGACAAAAAAGGATGCGCAAGAGCCAAAGGGTATTCTTGAACTTAAAAAAATAAGGACAAAAGTAAATAGCCCCATTGCTGCAATCGGCGGCATAACTTTAGAAAACGCACAGGATGTATATAGGGCAGGGGCAGACTCTGCTGCGGTAATTTCAGATATTTTAAAATCAGATGATATAAAAGACAGGGTTAAAAGATTTATTAGTTTATGAGCACGGTATTAACCATAGCAGGTTCTGACCCATCAGGCGGGGCAGGTATCCAGAGAGATTTAAGGGTATTCTCGGATTTTAAGTGCAATGGTCTTTCTGCAATAACCGCCCTCACTGCGCAAAATTCAAAAAAGGTAAATGCAGTTTTTCCTATTCCTGCCCGATTTGTCAAAAGACAGATTGGTGTACTTGTTGAAGAATATAAAATAGACGGCTTGAAGACAGGCATGCTTGCAGCAGAGGGGATAGTTAAGGTTGTTGTTGGATTTTTAAAAAGAAGGCAGCAGAAAAACATTGTTGTTGACCCTGTATTTGTCTCAACAAGCGGTTATCCGCTCCTTGAAAAAAAAGGGGTTGCAAGATTGAAAAGCGAACTAATCCCTCTTGCAGACATTGTTACGCCAAATCTCTTTGAGGCGCATATACTTTCTGGGATAAAAATTAATGGCATTGATGAAATGCATTCTGCGGCAGAGAGGATTAAAAGACTTGGTTGTAAGGCTGTGCTTGTTAAGGGAGGACACCTCCATAAAATTTCAAATTCCAAATCCCAAATTTCAAATGATGTGCTATATGATGGCGAGGAATTTAAATTGTTTAAAACAAGAAGGGTTCAAAAAGACTTGCACGGCACAGGGTGCATTCTGTCAGCAGGCATTGCAGCAGGGCTTGCAAATGGGCTGGATATGCAGTCTGCGATTAAAAAAGCAAAAAGGCATGTTACAAGGATGCTAATTCAAATATAGTAAGTAGTTACCGCTTACTGTTTACTGCTCACCGCTTACCGCTTTTGTGATTTCTATCTGTCTTGAATTCTCGCCTGTATAATAAAATTTTATAAGAATATATTCTGGCGGTAAAAGAGGCAATCCCTTTTCTGCCCACTCAACAACTGTTACTACATCTGTATAAAAAAAATCCTCTATGCCTGCTTCGGTCAGTTCACTAACACTGCCTAGCCTGTAAATGTCAATATGATATAAAGGCATCCTCCCCTTATATTCATTTACTATTGTAAAAGACGGGCTTTTGACAAGTTCATTTACACCAAGCCCTTTGGCAAGCCCTTGAACAAATGTTGTCTTGCCAGAGCCAAGGTCTCCGATAAGGGCAATAACATCACCTGCTTTAAGTTTAGCGCCAATCTTTTTGCCAAGTTTCCTTGTTTCTTCTTGAGAGTTTGTGTTAAAGATTTCTAGTTTCACGATATATCTCAAACCTGAAGGTTTGAGTTACAAACCCTGTGCAAGTCTGTAACTCAAGGCTTTAGCCTTGATATTCATTTAAAACATTTGGCAGGCTCTTCAAAAGGTCTGTTGCGAGCATTCCAATCTTGCCGATTTTTTCTGTAACACAATCACCTGCAAGTCCATGCAGATACACACCAAGTCTTGCTGCATCTATAGATGAATAACCCTGCGCAATAAAACCTGCAATTATCCCTGTTAAAACATCTCCTGTGCCTGCTGTTGCCATACCGGAATTCCCTGTCATATTTATATAGACCCTGCCAGATGGCTCTGCAATTAGAGTCCTTGCACCCTTTAATACAACAATAACATTATTTTTAGTTGCAGCCTTTGATGCAATGTTTATTCTGTCAGACTGGACATCCCTTGCAGATATACCTAGTAACTTTGCCATCTCTCCCGGGTGTGGAGTTAAAACGATTGGTGCATTTGCATCCTTCAATATATCCAAAACTCCCCTTAACACATTTACCCCATCAGCATCAATGACCATAGGTATCTTAATTTTCTGAACAAGTTTTATGACAAGTTCCTTTATATCTGAATTAGTAGTAAGACCCGGACCTATTGCAATCGCCTCTTTATCTAAAGATAGCGCCTTGATTTTGTCAAACGACATACTACCCATTGTCTTTGCCTTTGTTTCAGGAAGGGGCTCTGTCATAACCTCTGTGAGTTTTTTCTCCATAATATTATTAAGGCTTTTGGGTATTCCGAGTGTAACAAGCCCTGTTCCAACCCTCATGGCACCCAAACAAGTCATTGCTGCTGCCCCTGTTTTGCCAACAGAACCTGCCAGAACAAGGAGGTGACCGAAACTCCCTTTGTGAGAGTTTTCAGGTCTTTTCTTTAAAACACCTTTTATAAAATCAGGAGCAATGGTTTCATATTTAATGCCTGCTTCATCAATGAGTTTTTTAGGTATGCCAATATCAACTATTTCCACTTCTCCTGCATGAGCAGCGCCGGGATATATAAATAGACCAAGTTTTGGAAGCGTCATAGTAATAGTTATATCTGCCTTGACACATGCCCCAAGCACATTGCCTGTTGATGCGTCAAGACCTGTTGGCACATCTATAGCAGCAACTGGTTTGCCAATAGAATTTATAAACTCTATGACCTTTCTATGGATACCCGTTATAGCATTTTCAAGACCTGTGCCAAAGATTGCATCAACGAGCAGATGGCTGTGCCTTATCTGAGAGGCATGTTTTTTAATGTCATCTGCTGTTTTGACTGCATAAATCCTGCCGTCCATTTTTTCCCAGATTTCAAGATTTGTCTTTGCATCACCTTTAACTTGAGACTCCTCTCCTATAAGATATACGGTTATCTCTGCGCCGCCGCTCAAGTGTCTTGCAATTACAAAACCATCCCCGCCATTATTGCCCTTGCCTGCAAATATGCTGACCTTCTGCATATTGCCGCCATACCTTCTTAAGATAATTTCAGCAGCCCCTCTCCCTGCATTTTCCATCAGCACAATGCCGGGGATGCCGTACCTTTTAATAGCGGTCTCGTCAAGTAATCTCACTGTTCTTGCATCCGCAACCTTCATGCAAGCAAAAATATCACAGTGCATGTATGTTTGCAATCCCTTTGCAGTTATTTGTTCTGTAATTTGAAAATAAGAGGGGTGCCTCTTGAGATTATCTTGGGCAGTGAGTGATGGTAGCGTAAACCGTGCTATACTCCCTATTCCCTTATCTGACCATCACCATATATTATGAACTTCTGTGTGGTGAGTTCTTCAAGACCCATAGGTCCAAAGGCATGAATCTTGGTCGTTGATATGCCTATCTCTGCGCCAAGACCTAATTGAAATCCATCAGAAAATCTTGTTGAGGCATTGACAAGGACTGTGGATGAATTTACCTCTTTTAAAAACCTCTGGCTGTTCCTGTAATCCTTTGTGATTATGGACTCTGTATGCAAAGAGCCATATTTTCTAATATGCCTTATTGCCTCATCAATATCATCTACAACCTTTATTGCCAGAATTAGGTCAAGATACTCTGCATGCCAGTCTTCTTCTTTAGCCTCTTTTGCATAAGGTATAATCTTTCTTGTCTCTTCGCATCCCCGTATCTCAACACCTGCTTCAGCATATCTCTTTCCCATCTCTGGTAGAAATCTTTCAGCAATATTTTTATGCACAAGGAGTGTCTCCATTGCATTACATACACCGGGTCTTTGCACCTTAGCATTGAAACAAATCCGGTAAGCCATATCCGTATCACTAGACTCGTCCACAAATATATGGCACACACCTTTATAATGCTTGATAACAGGGATTTTGGAATTTTCAACCACAAACCGTATAAGCCCCTCACCGCCCCTTGGTATAATCAGGTCAATATATTCTTCAAGTTTCAGCATTTCAAGAACCGCTTCTCTTTCTACCACAGGCACGACCTGTATGCATGTATCATTGACGCCCTCTTTCCTGCATGCATCCTTAAGAACCTTTGCTATGGCAAGGTTTGAATTTATCGCCTCACTGCCTCCCCTTAAGATTACTGCATTCCCTGACTTGAGACATAATGCTGCTGCATCAGCAGTAACATTAGGCCTTGCCTCATAGATAATACCTATAACGCCCAAGGGAATCCGCATCTTGCCGACAACCAGACCATTCGGTCTTTTCCACATCCGCGTAATCTCACCAACAGGGTCAGGGAGTCCTGCAACCTCCCTTACACCGTCTGACATAGCATTTAAGACCTTGTCAGTGATTGTGAGTCTGTCAATCATTGCCGCAGACAGACCCTTTCCCTTTGCTAATGCCACATCTTTTGTGTTTGCCTCCTTTATGGCATCTGCATTTATAAGGAGTTCATCCGCCATTCTTAAAAGGGCATTATTTTTAATGCCTGTATTGAGATTGGCTAATTCAAAAGAGGCAGAGCGGCTATCTTTTGCTATTTGTAATATTATAGATTCCATAGTCTTACAAAAAGGTTTTCAAGGCTAAAGCCTTGAGTTACTGTAACTCAAAGTCTTTAATCCGCCTGCCTCCTCAAAAATGTAGGCATATCAAGAATATCATCACCTGCTGAATTAAGGCTGCTCATCCTCGTCTGCCTTACGCCTTCCAAATTAAAAGGCTTATAACTTTTTTCTGTTTCAGGTTTTTTAGTTATACTGATTATCGGCGTTTCCAGCTCTGTTTTCATTTTTGGTTTCGTAGGTAGTGTTTTTTTTGAATGCTCTCTTATGCATTCTTCCCTGCCAAAACCTGTTGCAATCACTGTAACCCTTATCTCATCACCCATATTTTCATCTATTACAGCGCCGCAGATAATATTTGCATCCTCGTGTGCCTCCTCATGAATAAGGGAAGATGCCTCTTTAATCTCATGCAAAGCCATATCAGAAGAACCTGTGATATTTATAAGCACACCCATTGCACCATTTATGGATATATTTTCAAGGAGCGGACTGGATATTGCCTTTGTTGCTGCCTCAACAGCCCTGTTCTCGCCGCTGTGAGTGCCTGAGCCCATAAGTGCAAGCCCCATTTCTGCCATGATTGTCTTTACATCTGCAAAATCAACATTCATAAGACCATGGATTGTTATGACATCTGATATCCCTTTTACAGCCTGAAACAGCACCTCATCAGCCTTTTTAAAGGCATCCTGAAGGGATGTGTTCTTATTTGCTATGGAAAAGAGTCTTTCATTCGGGATTGTGATAACTGTATCAACATAATTTTTCAATTCCTTTATACCCTCGTCTGCAAACCTTGCCCTTTGCCTGCCTTCGTGTACAAACGGCTTTGTCACAACTGCAACTGTTAATGCGCCAATCTCTTTTGCAATCTCAGCAATTATAGGTGCGCCGCCTGTGCCTGTGCCTTTACCCATGCCAGCAGTTATAAATATCATGTCAGCGCCGTCAAGAACCTCTCTGATTCTGTCCCTGCTCTCAATCGCGGCATTTTTACCGATTTCAGGCCTTGCACCTGCACCAAGCCCCCTTGTCAACTGGACGCCAAGTTGAATCTTAACAGGGGACTTTGATACTGAAAGTGCCTGTGAGTCTGTGTTTGCAGTTACAAATTCAACACCCTCAAGCCTTTCATTTATCATGGTATTTACTGCATTTCCTCCTGCACCGCCAATACCTATAACCTTTATAATCGCCCTTTTGTGCAAACTATCTTCTAATTGGAACATAGGCACCTCCTTTTTACTCGCTTTGCGAGAATTGTAAAATGGAAATTGTAAATTTTAAAATTCCCAATCTTCAATTTGCAATTTTCAATTATTTAAAAAAACTCCCTCACCCACCCCTTCATCCTTGCAATGAGTTTATTAAATGTATTCCTATCCCCCCTTCCAAATCTGTTTTTTTGCGGCATCAGGTGACTATTTCCATATAGGACAAGCCCGACACCTGTTGAATACATTGGACTCCTTACCACATCCACAAGCCCGCCGATCCCTGTTGGCAATCCCCTCCTTACAGGCATATTAAATACCTGCTCTGCCAGTTCAACTATCCCGTCCATACTTGCAGTTCCGCCTGTAAGCACAATGCCTGATGCTGTCATGTTGTCATAACCTGAACTGCCTATCTCTGCACATACAAGTTGAAAAAGTTCCTCCATCCTTGGTTCTATAATCTCTGATAATATTTGCCTTGATACTGTCCTTGCCTGCCTCCCGCCTACACTCGGAACATCTATCATCTCATCCCTGCCAACCATTGATGTCATTGCACAGCCGTATTTCTTTTTAATCTTCTCTGCCTCACTTATAGGGGTGCGAAGACCTACTGCAATATCCCCGGTAACCTGATTTCCTCCAAGAGATATAACCCCTGTATGTTTGATTGTCCCGCTGTGGTAGATGGCAATATCTGTTGTGCCTCCACCAACATCTATAAGGGCAACACCCAGGTCCTTCTCATCCGGGGCCAAAACCGCCTCGCTGCTTGCGATTTGCTGGAGGATAATATCAGCAACATCAAGTCCTGCCTTGTTTGCACTCTTTATAATATTCTGTGCTGATGTAACAGCAGCAGTGACTATATGGATTTTAACCTCTAACCTCACACCGCTCATGCCAAGGGGGTCAAGGATGCCATCCTGCTCATCCACTATATATTCCTGCGGGAGTATGTGAATTACCTCTCTGTCAGGCGGTATTGCAACTGCCTTGGCTGCGTCTATGACCCTGTCTATATCAGGTTTAGTCACCTCCTTGTCCTTGACTGCTATTACACCATGACTGTTAAACCCTTTTATATGTCCGCCTGCTATCCCTGTATAAACTGTGTTTATGCTGCAGCCTGCCATCAGTTCAGCCTCTTCTACAGCCTTTTTAATGGATTGGACAGTAGATTCAATATTCACAACAACACCCTTTCTAAGTCCTCTGGAAGGATGGCTGCCTATGCATATAATCTCAATGCCTTCTTCCTTTATTTCACCAACAATGGTGCATATTTTTGTTGTTCCTATATCCAGCCCAACAACAAGATTATCTTTTTTCCCCATCTGTCATCACCACCTTTCTTATTCAACTATTAGCCATCTTAACAACAACCCTTTTCCCATAATTCATATCTACTGTCTTTACATACTTAATGGTACCGTTTAGTTCCTTTAACACCCTGTCAAGTCTTTCAAGTTTTTTTTGGAAGTTGTCAAATCCCATTTCAACCCTTACACCGCTGTCCATTGTATATAGTGTTAAGCCGTAGACAGGGTCAACCTTTATCTCTGAAATGTCATCTGTGCCAAATATCTCTCTATCATCCAGCAGTTTTATTAAAAGGACAGCGTCAATTATAAGTGATGATACCTTTTCATTATCTTCCACTCCGTCTTTTGAAATCCCAGCATTTATGACTGGCAAATCAAGGTCATCCTCCAAAGAAGCCCTTTTAAAAACAGAACCGCTCTCATCTATCAGGTAAAGTTCATCCATATTTATAAATGCAGCAGGGACCCTTTCCTTTATCTCCACAACCAACTTGTCAGGCATCCTTCTTTTTATCTTTAATGTATTTATCCATGGATGCTTTCTGATATTTACTGCCATGTCATCTATACTGGCAGCAAGGATATTATCCCCTATACGAATGCCTGCCAGTTCCAGAATCTCATCTCTGGAAATCCTTTTGACGCCCTGTATATCTATCTCTTTTATCCGTAACAGCGGTGAGTTTAAAAGTTCCTCATAAAATCTTTTGCCTGAAAAAGATATTGCTATGACTACTATTACTGCTGCTATGCCCTTAAATATCCTTTTAGACCTTCTGGACATACAGGTCTTTTTGACTCTTTTGAATAATGGTTCTTTCCTCCTAAAGTTTTTTGGTCTTTTAAATAACATGGGCATTTTTTAACCTTTATTCCTTACAGCCAAAAGCATCCTCTCAATAAGTTCTGTAAAATCTATGCCTGCACACCTTGCTGCCTTTGGCAGTAAACTCAGTTCTGTTAGACCAGGGACTGTGTTAAGTTCAAGAACATAGGGGTCATTTTTTTTGTCAAGGCATACATCAACCCTTGCTGCGCCGCAGCACCCAAGGGCATTGTATGCATTAATGGCAGCCTCTTTTACCCTGCATTCAACCCCTTTCTCCAATGGTGCAGGCGCGATGTAATCTGTCATCCCTTTTGTATATTTTGACCTATAGTCATATAAACCTTTTTTGGGTTTTATCTCTACTACAGGCAAAGGTTCTCCGCTTAATATCCCTACAGTAACCTCCCTGCCCTGAATAAACCTTTCCAGGACAATCTTGTTATCAAACCTGAAGGCTTTTTTAATTGCCTTTTGCAAATCCTTTTTATCCTTTACAACAGTAAGCCCTATTGTTGAACCCTGCCTTGCAGGTTTTACTACAAGAGGAAATTTGTAATTTGTAGTTCGTAATTCGTAATTCTTAATTCCTAATTCGTAATTTCTTATAACCTGCCAATCAGGTGTTGGTATACCATGAAACCTAAAAATCTCCTTTGCTGCTGCCTTGTCAAATGCCACTCCACTTGCAAGCACACCTGACCCTGTATATGGTATCCCCATTATCTCAAGGAGCCCCTGTATTGTGCCGTCTTCTCCATATTTGCCGTGTAGGGCGATAAATGCAAGTTTAATCTTCTTTTTCTCAATTACCTTTGCTGTATCCCTGCCTGCATCCACTGCAACCACTTTATAACCTTTACCCTTAAGCGCCTTATATACAGCCATGCCTGAGCAGAGGGATACCTCCCTTTCAGATGACATCCCGCCCATCAAAACCCCTATTTTAAGTTTTTTTAAATTAGTAATTCGTAATTCGTAATTCGTAATTTTTTTACTCCTCTCCGACAATCTTTATCTCCTCCTCAAGCAATACCCCTTTTTCCTTTAATACCCTATCCTTAATAATATTTATAAGTAACAGCACATCCTTTGTCTTTGCATCCCCAAGATTTACAATATAATTTGCGTGGACATCTGATACCATTGCATCACCTATCCTTGCACCCTTTAAACCAACCTCATCTATGAGTTTGCCTGCGCAAAGCCCTTCAGGGTTTTTAAATATTGAGCCTGCATTCGGCAGGCGAACAGACTGGGTCTTTTCCCTCCTTTTAATAAATTCGTTCATTTGTTTTTCTATTATAGATACATCCCCTTTTTTAAATTTAAGATGAACCCTTGTAATTATATAATCCGGCTTAAGACTGCACGACCTGTATGAAAAATGCAGTTCATCTCTTCTTATAAATATTTTACTGCCTCTTGTATCAGTCACATCAATCCCTGCCACAAGACTGCCTACATCAGCGCCGTATGCACCTGCATTCATTGCCACTACCCCACCAATGGTTCCTGGTATTTGGACTGCAAATTCAAGCCCTGAAAGTCCCCTTTTACTACATTCATTCACAATCTTTGCAAGTTTAACCCCTGCACCTGCGACCACATAGTCATCAGCCTGCCAGTATAAATCTTTAAATCCATCTGCGAGGTTTATTACAACACCCCTTATGCCGCCATCTCGGACAACAAGGTTTGTTCCAGCGCCAAGTAAAAAAACAGGGAAATCCTTTACATATGCAAACTTAAGTATCTCCTGAAGGTCATCTTCATCCAGAGGAAACGCCATAACATCCGTAGGACCGCCTATTTTCATGGATGTCCACTCTTTCATCAGGACATCAAAGAGGATGCGTCCTTTGAAGTTGCAAGTTGCAAGCCTGCCCCTGTAAGCAGTAAACAGGGGTTGCAAGTTGCAAGTCTTATCTTTCACTCTGTTAATTACCTCCTCTCTTAAACCTTGAAACTTGCATCTTGAATCTTCTTTAAAATCTCATCCCCTATCTGCCATATATCACCTGCACCAAATGTAATAATCATATCATCAGACTTAACCATATCTGCCAGATAATTAGGCACATCCTTTTTATTAGGTATATACACAACATTTTTATGACCATACCCTTTGATTCCTTCAAACAAACCTTTACCTGTTACACCTTCAACCTTGCCCTCTCCGGCAGGGTATATATCAGTGAGTATGAGGATGTCTGCATCATTAAATGCAGAGAGAAATTCATTAAATAGGTCTTTTGTTCGTGTGTAGCGATGCGGCTGAAACACAGCGATAACCCGTTTATTCCAGCCGTCCTTTGCTGCCTTAAGGGTCGCCTTAATCTCCTCTGGATGGTGTCCATAATCATCAATAACTATAACATCATCCACTGTCCCTCTTATCTGAAACCTCCGTTCAACGCCGCTAAAATCCTTAAGCCCATTTTTAATATCATCAAAATCCAAGCCGAGTTCTATAGCAACTGCGGCTGCAGCAAGGCAGTTATATACATTGTGGAGTCCAGGGGTATGAGTTAGAACGCAGCCAATTTTATCTGCCCTGTTCCATATTTCAAAGGATGTTTCCATCCCATTAAATGAAATCCCTTTCGCATGATAGTCTGCCTGTGCAAAAAGCCCATAAGTTACATGTCTCCTCTCCACCTTTGGAATCAAAGACTGCACATTTGGATGGTCAAGACACAAGACACTTAAACCATAAAACGGCACCTTGTTTATAAATGAGAGATAGGCACCTTTGACTTCGTCCATATCTTTATAATGGTCCATGTGCTCCCTGTCTATATTTGTTACGACAGCAATTACAGGAGATAGTTTTACAAATGTCCCATCGCTTTCATCAGCCTCTGCAACAAGGAACTCCCCGCTTCCAAGTTTTGCATTGGTTGCCATACTATTAAGCCTGCCGCCTATAACAACAGTGGGATCCATGCCAGCGATACTGAGTATCGTTGCAATGATTGAGGTGGTCGTTGTCTTCCCATGCGTCCCTGCAACCAAAATCCCGTATTTCATCCGCATTAGTTCTGCAAGCATCTCTGCCCTTGGAATAACAGGCAAAAGTCTTTCATGGGCATGCCTTATCTCAGGGTTGTCCTCTTTCACTGCTGAGGAATAGACCACAACATCAGCGCCATCTATATTCTCTTTCTTATGGGATATATGCACTGCTGCACCAAGAGATGCCAGCCGCTTTGTTATAGAAGATTCTTTCGCATCTGAGCCTGTAATCTTATATCCAAGGTTTAGAAGCACCTCTGCAATCCCGCTCATGCCTATTCCGCCTATCCCAACAAAATGTATATGTTTAATCCTCCCTTTATACATGCATCCCTCTATAAATATCTTCTACAATAATACTAGCCGCATCAGGCATTCCCAATTGGTGTGCCCTTTCCTCAATCTCTTTTATCTTTACTAAATTTTCATAAAGTGAAGTCAATGCATGGGCAAGTTTTGCCCCATCCAGTTCTTCCTGTTTGAACATGACAGCAGCGCCTCTGTCTGCAAGATACCTTGCATTAACCTCCTGATGGTTGTCCGCAGCAAATGGATACGGGATAAGGATCGATGCCTTGCCAAGCGCCGTAATCTCTGCAATACTTGTTGCACCGCTCCTACAGATAATCAAGTCTGCCATTTTGTATGCATCTGCCATATCGTCAATAAAATTAAACACATTAGTTTTGAGTTTTGAGTTTATTGTATGTTTCTTTCACCCTCTCATAATCCTCTTCACCTGTCTGGTGGATGATATTTATTGAGCAATGTTTAAGATATTCCAGCGACTCAAGAAATATTGAGTTTATTGCCTTTGCACCTTGACTGCCTCCAAAAACCAGAATGGTGAATCCTTCGCCTTTCGCCTTTCGCCTTTCGCCTTTCGCCTTTAGTATTTCCTTCCTCACAGGATTTCCTGAAACTACCACCTTGCCCTTTGGAAAATATTTTTTTGCATCAGGAAATGCAACAAATACCCTGTCAACAAACCTCCCAAGGTATCTGTTCGTAATGCCCGGCAGGGTATTTTGTTCAAGGATTATTGTCATAACCTTCATAATCTTTGCAGCCGCTACAACTGGAAAGGCACTATACCCGCCTGCACCTACTACAAGGTCAGGCATATATCTTCTAATCAACTTTATAGATTTAAAAATCCCCATAAGTGCCTTTAAAATGGAAATCGCCCTATTTAATAATCCCTTTCCTTTCACACCTCCAACATCTAATGTCTCAAGATGGAAACCATATTTGTAGAGTATCTTTGCCTCCAGACCCTTCTTGCTCCCTATAAATGTAATCTCATTTCCAGAATCCCTTTCCTTAAAGATTTCTGCCAGTGCAATCGCTGGAAATAAATGTCCTCCGGTTCCGCCTCCAGTTAGTATAATTTTCAATATTAAACACTCTCCTGACTTTTTTTGTAGATATTTAAGAGTATGCCCACACCTATCATATTGATGACAAGTGATGAGCCTCCATAACTTATAAACGGCAGGACAAGCCCTTTTGTTGGCAATAGCCCTGTTACAACAGCCATATTCACAACTGCCTGAAGCGAGACAAGAAGTGTCACACCTATTGCCAGATAGGTGCCGTACAGGTCAGATGCAATTAAAGAAATCTTTATGCCTGATATAAGAAAAAGTATGTATAAAGAGATTACAATGCCAACACCAATAAGTCCAAGTTCCTCCCCAATAACAGAAAATATAAAGTCTGTATGTGCCTCAGGGAGATAAAATAGTTTCTGCTTACCCTCACCCAGACCAACCCCCCATATACCACCAACACCAAATGCAAGAAAAGACTGGATAATCTGCCAACCATCGCCATGAAAGTCCTTCCATGGATCAATAAAGACCATTATTCTGTCCACTATATAACCCTTCTTTAAGATAATGTAATATATAATAAGAACAAATATTGGCAAAAGGGCTGCTATATATCTTATCCGCACCCCTGCGATAATCATCATGGCAAGCACAATAGCGCCAAGGGACAACATACCCCCAAAATCTTTCTCAAAATATATCAGAGAGAGTATAATGCCCGGTATGATGATGTGAGGCAAGAAACCTATTTTAAAGGTTTTTATCTTTTCATTTTTTGTGGAGAGGGAATAGGCAAGGTATATAATAATTGATAATTTTGCAAGTTCAGAGGGTTGAAATGTCCAGTTGCCTATTTTAAGCCATCTTCTTGCACCACCAGCCATATAACCGATTCCCGGAATAAGAACCAATATGAGCAGAACTGTAGAGATTATGAGAAGCGGATACACAAGACCTTTATAAGTGTGATAGGAAATCCGTGTTGTTATGTAAAATATAGTAAATGCAATAACCAATGAAACCAGATGTTTGCTTACAAACAGATACTCGTTTCCATATCTCTTAATTGCCATGATATAGGTAGTTGAATATATCATTACAAAACCGGCTGCAAGAAGCAGAAGTGTTGCAATTATCAATAACTTGTCTATTTCCCGTGCCTTAATCACAGCGCCTCTACCAATTTTTTAAAGACATCCCCTCTCTCCTCATAACTCTTAAACATATCAAAACTTGAACATGCAGGGGAAAGGAGGACTATGTCTCCGCTTTTTGCTGTATTGTGTGCCTTTTTAACAGCATCTTCCATTGACAAGGCGAATACAGTCTCTGTGCAGGCACCCAGCGCCTTTTTCATCTTCTGTCTTGCCTCTCCTATAAGTATCAAGAGTTTGACCTTTTCCTTTATCAAATCTTTAAGCACACTGTAGTCGCCGCCTTTGTCCTTACCACCTGCTATTAGGACAATTGGCGCATTAAACCCCTCCAGACACTTCTGCAAGGCGCCGATATTTGTGCCTTTTGAATCATCGTAATAGGAAACACCGTTGATCTCTCTTGCAAACTCTACCCTGTGCGGCAGGGCATCAAAGGCATTTATGATTTTGATTACTTCATCATCCTTTAAACCGCACATTTTTGCTGCCGCTATTACAGCCATTATGTTTTCTATGTTATGGATACCCTTAAGTTTGAAACCGACAGTTGGATATATTTCTTTTGCGCCATCAAGAGAATAAACAATCCTGTTATCCTTATAATAAACCCCCTCTTCCAGAACATGGGTGCTGCTGAAAGGGATGATACGGATTTGAGATTTGAGATTTGAGATTTGAGATTTTATAACCGGGTCATCTATATTCACAACCGCAATATCCCCTTGCCCCTGATTTTTGAATATATTAAATTTTGCATCCGCATATTCCTTAAAATTTGCGTATCTGTCCAGATGGTCCTCGGTAATGTTCAGAAGTATAGAAATATACGGCTTAAACCGTCTTATGCCCTCCAGTTGAAAACTGCTTACCTCTGCTACCACATAATCAGACCTTTCTTTTCCCATGGCATAGTCAATCAGAGGAGTACCAATATTGCCGCCCACAAAGACATCTCTGCCTGCATCACTCAAAACCCTGCCCAGCAGTGCTGTGGTTGTAGTTTTGCCATTTGTTCCTGTAACAGCAATAATAGGGGTGTCTATAAAATTATATGCCAGTTCAATCTCGCTTATAACCTCAATACCTTTCTTTCTTGCCCCCTGTATAGGTTCTATACTTGACGGCACACCCGGGCTTAAGATTATAAGGTCTGCCTCTGTAAAAATATCTGCCGGGTGTTTACCTGCTGCAACCTTTACCCCTTCCATGTCATCTGAATAAGGCAGGTCTTCTATTGGTTTTAAGTCTGTTACAGTAACAACTGCCCCCTTTTCCTTCAGGAACCTTATGGTAGAAAGTCCTGTAGATGCAAGACCGACAACAAGGACATGCTTGCCTTTCAGGTCAAACTGATTAATGCGAGAAACGATGTAACGCGGGAAACGATGTAAGGTTTCCTGCCTTTCCTGCCTTTCCCGCCTTTCTCGCATTACTTCACCTCAGTTTAAGTGTAGATATTGCTATCAAAGAAAGTATTATTGAAATTATCCAGAATCTGACAATAATCTTGGGTTCAGCCCATCCCTTGAGTTCAAAATGGTGATGGATTGGTGCCATAAGGAGAACCCTCTTCCCGCGGATCTTATAAGAGCCAACCTGAAATATTACAGAGAGCGCCTCTACAACAAAAATCCCTCCCACCAATACCAGAAGGATTTCATGCTTTGTAATAACAGCAAGTGTTCCAATAGCGCTGCCAAGTGCAAGAGAGCCTACATCACCCATAAATACCTGAGCAGGATATGTATTGAACCAGAGGAAACCAAGACTCGCACCAACCATTGCACCTGCAAATATTGTAAGTTCACCGCTTTTTGCCACATAAAGTATCTGCAGATAGTTGGCGATTTTTATGTTTCCTGTCAGGTATGCAAGGAGCATATATGTTGCAGAAACTATCATTACAGGTCCTATAGCAAGTCCATCAAGCCCGTCTGTAAGATTCACTGCATTGGACGCACCTACTACAACAAGCATGACAAACGGTATGTAAAAGACCCCCATGTCTATCATAACCTCTTTAAAAAAAGGCACTGTTACACGGGTATCAAACCCATTAAGGTACAGAAATAGGGCAACTGCAAACGCTATTAGAAACTGTCCTAAAAGTTTGTATGGGGGCAGAAGCCCGCGGCTGTCCCTTTTCACCAATTTGATATAATCATCAATAAAACCGACTGCACCAAAGCCGAGGGTAATGAGGACAAGGAGCCAGACATAAAGATTTGTGAGGTTTGCCCACAGGAGTGTGGGTATAACAACTGCAAATATTATGAGTGTCCCCCCCATAGTGGGAGTGCCTTCTTTACTTATATGATTCGGGGGGCCGTCCTTTCTTATGACCTGACCGACTTGCATCTCAGAAAGTTTCCTTATAATGTAGGGACCCAGAATAAAACTCAGAAGCAGGGCTGTAATAACAGCATAGATTGCCCTGAATGTAATATACTGAAATACATTAAAGACCGTATGATATGTGTGTAACGGATATAGTAAATGGTAAAGCATTAGTCGCTTCGCTCCATTGTCCATCGGAAATTGTAGATTTTAAATTTTATAAACATTTTGCAATTCCCAATTCCCAATCTTCACTTTACAATGTCGTATTGTAACCTTTCAATTATCTCTTCCATGCCGACTGCCCTTGAACCTTTCACAAGCAGGATGTCTCCATTTTTCAAAATCTTTTCTAAGGCATTAACAACCTCTGATTTATTGTTAAGCGTTTGAACACATTTTTTATCCATTCCTGCCTTAATCGCGCCGTCTGCAATATCTTTTTTGAATTCACCCACAACAAATAAAAGGTCTAATCCTAATCCGCCTGCAACTTTGCCTATATATCTGTGCCTTTCTTTTGATGCATCCCCAAGTTCCAGCATATCACCCAGCACAGCGATTTTTCTGCCTTTCATCTCCGAAAGGCTTCTTAAGGATGCCTCAACAGATGCAGGATTTGCATTGTATGTGTCATCTATGACTGTAATATCATTTTCAAGTTTAATCGGCCCCATCCTTCCATACAGGGGTTTATAGTTTTTAAGCCCATCAATAATATTTTGCTTCTTTGCGCCAATGGCAAGGCTTGCCGCAATTGCAGCAGCGGCATTTGAAAGATTATGAACGCCGTATCCATTTATATTTACCTCTGTATTGTCTCCATTCACATTAAATACTGCGGACATGCCGCCGTTATTCTTTGAATATTCTTTAAGAAAAACATCGGCATTAGATTTAATGCTGAATGTAATCTTTTTTTGCTTTATAGATTCTGCTATTTTTACAATCCACGGGTCATCCATATTTATTACAACAACACCATCCTCTCTGAGCCCCGAAAATATTTCACCTTTAGCAGATGCAACACCATCAATATCTCCGAGTGTCTTCAGATGTGCTGAACCAATATTAGTCAGAAGGGCAATATCAGGCTTGCAGATACTTGTAAGTTTTGTCATCTCACCCTTTTCGCTTATACCAAGTTCTACAACTGCAATATCGTGTATGTTGTTCATCTTAAGCAGTGTAAGGGGCAGACCTATCAGGTTGTTCAGATTACCCTCTGTCTTCAGGACACAATGGGATTGCCTGAGTATTGAGGCTATCATCTCCTTTGTTGTTGTCTTGCCGCAACTGCCGCTGACTGCAATCAAGGGCACAGGGTGTCTCTCCCGCCAGTATCGTGCAAGATTGCCGAGAGCGGAAATTCCGTTAATGGCATCTATGATTTCTTTTGCTGTCAGTTCAAACATACAAACATTAGTGTCAGTGATTAGTGTCAGTGTCAGTAAAATCTTGCCTCTCACTGTCCACTGACACTGACACTATTCATTATTCATTGCCTTTCTAACTTCTTCCACATCATCAAATGGTATCTTTTTATCACCGATAATTTGATATTTTTCATGCCCTTTTCCGGCAATAACTATAAAATCCCCTGCCTCTGCAATAGTTACTGCCTTTTCAATTGCCTCTTTCCTATCAGGAATTATCATGTAGTCTTGACCCTTGACCCCTGCCTCTATCTCCTTTATAATTGCAAGCGGGTCTTCATCTCTCGGATTGTCAGATGTAATTATTGTAATATTGGAGAACCTTGCTGCAATTTCCCCCATAATGGGTCTCTTGCCTCTATCCCTGTTACCACCGCAGCCAAACACTGTGATTACCCTTGCCCCTGCCACATCCCTTATTGTTGTAAGAAGCCTTTCAAGTGCATCACCTGTATGGGCATAGTCAATAACTGCCTGAAAGCCTTTCTTTGACGAAACCCTTTCAATCCTGCCTTCCACAGTTTTAAGATTTGAGATGCCTTTTTCAATGACATCTATTTTCAAACCCAATCCGATCCCGGCACCAACCGCTGCCATTATATTTTGCAAGTTATGCTTGCCTAAAAGTTTTGATGAGATATGAATACTGCCAATAGGTGTTGATAAAGAAGCCTCAATTCCGTTATCTGTAAAATCCATTTTTTTAGGGAATATATTGCCCATTGCCTCTGCGTTAAGACTATATTCAATAGTTTTGACTTTTGACTTCGGGGCACCCACGATAGTGGGTCGTTTGACTTTTAATAATCTTCCCCATTCATCATCTATGTTAATTACTGCAAAACAATCTTCTGACTGCGGCAGAAACTCCTCAAACAGTCTTGCCTTGCTCTCAAAATAATCCTCCATAGTCTTGTGATAATCAAGGTGGTCCTGTGTAAGGTTTGTAAATACCCCTCCCTTAAAGATACAGCCGTCCACCCTCTTCTGGGAAAGGGCATGTGATGAGACCTCCATAACACAGTTGGTAACACCATTATCCGCCATATCTTTTAAGAGCCTCTGCAAATCAGGAGACTCAGGTGTTGTATGGGATGCATCCAGTATCTTCCCCCTGTATCTGTAATTTATTGTGCCTATCACACCCGATTCCAGACCCGCCTGTTTAAGTATAGATTCAATCAGAAATGTCGTTGTTGTCTTGCCATTTGTTCCGGTAACACCTACAAGATTGAGTTTTCTTGAAGGCTCTCCATAAAACCTGCATGCAAGTTTTGCCATCGCATCTCTTGAATCAGGCACAATAATCTCTGGGACTTTAACAGCACTGTCTATCCTTTCTGATACAATTGCTGCTGCACCATTTTTCACTGCATCAGGAATAAAGTTATAGCCATCTGTATTCTCCCCTTTTAGCGCTGCGAACAGGGAACCCTTTTTTACATCTCTGGAGTTATATGCAATACCCTTTATCTCTATATCCTCATTTAAGTTTTGAATTTCAAATGGTGATAAAACTTCTAATAAATCTTTTAATTTCACCCGAAAATACCTCTTTCGCCTTTCGCCGTGAAAAGCATGCTTTTCACCCTTACGCCTTTAGCCTGCCTCACTGAAATCTCACCTCACACACAACACCTGGGCTGAGATTTGCTCCAGGCATCGGGCTCTGATAAAATGCCCTGCCGCTCCCAACAACCTTTACCTCCATAGGTATTTCCCTTAAAATCTTAAGAACCTGCCTGATTGTCTTGTCTTTCAAGTCAGGCATTGCATAATTTCCTTCATCTGAGTAACTATCAAAAGCAGCACTGCTGTCTTCAAAGAACCTTTTATTAGAAGTGCTAACAAAGGAATCACTTACATATCTTTCTGCCTTTCCGTCATTTGTATAAATGCCAAGATATGGCAAGACCTGTTTTGAAATCTCTCTAAAAACAGGCGCAGCAACCTGTCCGCCGTAAAAGACCCCGCGCGGTTCATCCAAGATGATAAGGATAACTATCCCCGGATTATCTGCTGGCACAAATCCTATAAATGAACTCATATATCTGTCTTCCAGGTACCCTCCTGTTAAAAGGTTTGCCTTCTGCGCGGTTCCTGTCTTGCCTGCAACTTCAAAACCATCTACCTGCGCCTTAATACCTGACCCTCCGGTATTTGTTACTGTTTTTAAGACCTCTGTAACCTTTTTTGCCGTGTCTTCGCTTATTACGCGTCTTTGAATCTCAGGGGTAAACTCTTTTACTATCTTGCCTTCGCTATCAATAATTCTTTTGACTATGATTGGTTTCATAAGATAACCGCCATTTGCAATTGATGAAAATGCGGCGGCGAGTTGAATGCCTGTAATAGAAATCCCTTGTCCAAATGATATTGTATCAATAGAAACACCTGACCATCTTTTTGGGTGCTGGACACTGCCTGCTATTTCACCCGGCAGGTCAATATTTGCCTTTGAACCAAACCCAAAACCCTTTATATATCTATAGAATGCCTCCTTGCCCAGTTTTTCACCAATCTTTGCCGCACCTATATTGCTTGAATGTCTTATTATGTCCGTTACAGAAAGCCATCCAAATTTCCTGTCGTGTGCATCATGGATTACCCTGTCAAAAACCTTATATTCACCGTTCTCGCAAAAAAATATATCTGTTTGTTTTGCAACTCCTTCCTCAAATGCTGCTGCTATCAGAAAGGTCTTGAATGTCGAGCCTGGTTCAAACGCGTCTGAAACCAGCCTGTTTTTCCAGAGGTGCGCACGATACTGCAAGAAGGTATTTGGGTCAAAAGAAGGCAGGTCTGCCATAGCAAGAACCTCACCCGTTTTAGGGTCCATGACCATTGCCGTGCCTCCCTTTGCCCCTGTTGATGCAACAGCCTTTCCCAACTCCTTTTCTGTTATATATTGAACAGTCTTGTCAATTGTAAGGACAATATCCATACCTCTGGATATCCTTACCCTGTCCACATTATTATTCAGTGTTATGGCATCTCCGTTGGCATCTTTCTCATCAATAATGACCCTTCCGCTGCCCTGAAGATAAGCATCAAACTTAAATTCTATGCCCTCCAGGCCGTTTGAGTCAAGTCCTGTGAAACCTATGATATCACTTGCCAGCCGAAAATTCGGATAGACCCTTTTATCTTCTGTCAGGATACCTACACCCTTTATCTTCAACTCCTTCCTTTCAGAAATCTTTTGAAAATCAACCTTTCTTTTTATCCACACAAACGGCTTATCTCTATTTATCTTCTCTATTATCTCACTCTTGTTCATCGCAGTTACAGGTGCAAGCGCCTTCACAACATCACCACGGTTTTCAATATGCTGGGGCTGTACATAAATAGAAGCAGCATCCATAGAAACAGCCATATCTTTCATGTTTCTGTCATATATCGTGCCGCGCCTCGGTAAAAGTGTTTCCTCTTTCAATCGCTGTTTTAATGCAATCGCCTTAAATTTTGGACTGTCGACAACCTGAAATTGAAATGCCCGTATAAAAACAATAGAAAATGCCACAAAAAAAAGGAGCATCGCTATAAATATTCTGAACTTGAGCCATGTCTTAAACCTGTTCATTGTTGGGTTTGTTCTTTTATCCTTATAATCTGTTCCTGCGATGGATATACTAATCCCAATTCTGTCCTTGCTATCCTGTCTATCCTGTCAGGTGATTTCAGGGAAGTAATCTCTATATTCAATAACCCCTTTTCCTTCAGAAGATTTTTTCGTTCCAGTTCCACCCTTGATATCTCGTAACCAAGATTTATAGTCAAAAGCCTGCTCCACACATAAAAAAGTGTAACCATTGCAATAACTGTTATTACGATGATTGCAGAAAATAAAAACCATGGGCTGTTAACATCCCTCTTATCTTTAACCCTTTGGCGTCCAAGGACACCGGTAAAAGAATTTTTTTTTAATATCGCCTGCATCTTCTTGACCCTTGACCCTATATCCTCTCCGCCGCCCTCATCTTTGCACTCCGCGCACGGGGATTATTTTTTATTTCAGTTTCAGATGGTATTACAGGTTTTTTTGTAATAACCTTCACTAGCGGCACCCTTTCACAAATACACATGGGCAGGTCAGGGGGACAGATGCACACCTTTTCCAGAGACCTGAATCTTTCTTTTACTATCCTGTCTTCCAAAGAATGATATGAAATAACAACGAATCTGCCTTCATGGGCAAGAAGGGATACACCTTCATCTATCGCTCTTTTAAGATTTTCAAGTTCATTATTCACCTTAATTCTGATTGCCTGAAATGTCTTTGTGGCAGGATGTATGCTGGTGGGATGGTATCTTACAGGTATTGCCGAGTATACAATATCTGCAAGTTCTTTTGTGGTTGTTATCTTACAAACCCTCCTCTTTTCCACAATCTTCTTTGCTATCCTTCTTGCCCACCTCTCTTCCCCATACTGATAAATAACATCACCTAAGTCTTGTTCAGAAAGACCATTAACCAGATCACAGGCTGAAGTGCCTTTTGTCCTGTCCATCCTCATATCAAGATACCCTTCATGCCTGAAACTAAAGCCCCTTTCAGGTTTTTCAAAATGGTAAGAAGACACACCAAGGTCAAGGAGTATCCCATTAACTTCTATTACATGATGTTCTTCAAGTATAGACTTTATATCTGCAAAGTTTCCCCTTATTATAGTTACCCTTGAAATGTCTTCTATTAACCTTTTTTCTGCAGCCAAGACCGCATCTTCATCCCAATCAATGCCTATGACCTTTCCATCAGGTTTTATTGCATTAAGTATGTTTAGTGTATGTCCACCTCCCCCTAATGTTCCGTCAACATATGTATTACCCGGGCTGCAATTTAAAAATCTTACAACCTCCCCTGACAATACTGATGTGTGTTCAAAATCCACTCCTAAAGCCCCAAACTCGCAAGGGCATCGCGGACATCATGGGCATCAAAGTTCTCCTGAGATTTTACTATTACAGATTCCCACCGTGTCTTACTCCATATCTCAATCCTTTTAAGCATCCCCACAAACACAATATCCTTTTCCAGTTTTGCATAATCCCGCAGTACCTGTGGAATGAGCAGACGACCAAGTTTATCAATACAGCACTCTGCAGCCCCTGAATAAAAGAACCTTAAAAACTGGGCAGGTTCCTTTTTCAGCATTGATAAGTTTGATGCCTTTTGTTCAATAATCTCCCATTCAGAAAATGGATAGGCAACAAGACAGCCGTCATAGTTAGTGACTATAAGCCTTTCCTCATATTTATCCTTTAATATTTCACGGAATTTTGAAGGAACGCTAACCCTTCCTTTTGCATCTATGGTGTGTTCAAATCTGCCTCTGAACATGGTGGTTACAAGATTTACCTTTCTTGAATTTATTCTACCCCTGTCCCCCACCCAAATAAAAACTTATCCACTTTATACCACTTTATCCCACTGTGGCTAAACTATATGCCTCTTGGCAATTCTTGTCAAGTAAATTTTTAAGCAAATTTTAAGAGTTTTTTTATAATATTTTAGGACTTGAATAAATCCTTAAGAGTGCTATTATAAATGGGCAATATGGTTATTGTTATAGACATAGGCAATACAAATATCGTAATCGGTGTTTATGATAAAGGTGAATTAGTCCATCACTGGCGGATAGGAACAAAAAAGGCACGTACCGCGGATGAATACGGCATTATGATGATGGACCTGTTAAATTTTGCAAGGATAAAGACTGCGGATATAAAAGGCGCTATAATCTCCTGTGTTGTCCCGCCGCTAACTGATACATTCTCTGATATGTCAGAAAGATATTTTGGAATCAAACCCTTGATAGTTGGACCAGGCATAAAAACAGGCATACCGATTTTGACTGATAATCCAAAAGAGGTTGGTGCTGACAGGATTGTAAATGCTGTGGCTGCATACGACAAATACCACTCTGCAGTGATTGTTGTTGATTTTGGCACAGCAACCACATTTGACTACATATCGCCAAAGGGTGAATATATGGGCGGGGCAATTGCCCCTGGCATAGGCATATCAACTGATGCGCTCTCTCAAAGGGCTTCAAAACTACCAAGGATTGAGATTGCAAAGCCAAAGAGATTGGTTGGCAAAAATACAATAGACAGTATGCAGGCAGGCATTTTCTATGGTTATGCAGGGCTTGTAGATGGAATTGCAAAAAGGATGTCCGATGAGGTTGGAACAAAGCCAATGCTCGTTGCAACAGGGGGCTTTGCAAAACTTATCACCTCTGAAAGTAAAATCATAAGAGATATAGATGAGTTCCTTACATTAAAGGGCTTACTCATTATTTATGAAAGGAATTTATAATAGACAAGGAGATACTATGGAAATCCCCATTGATAAAAAAAGAAATATTACTGTCATTGGCCACAGCGGGGCAGGCAAGACCACTTTGATGGAATCTATGCTGTTTGATACAAAATCCACTGATAAAATCGGCAGGGTAGATAATGGCTCTTCTGTTTTGGATTTTGAGCCAGAAGAGATTAAGAGAAAAATCACAATATCCGCAAAGGTGCATTGCTACGAGTGGGATAAGTGTTTAGTAAATATTATAGATTCGCCCGGATATTCGGATTTTATCCATGATACCAGAGATTGTCTTATGGTCGCAGGCGGAGCAGTCGTTATCCTGTCTGCCATATCCGGGGTAAAGGTTGCCACAGAAGAGGTATGGAAATTTGCAGACGAATACGCAGTTTCAAGGATTGCCTTTGTAAACAAGATGGATAAGGAATATGCAAATTTTTTAAGGGCTGTAGATGATATGGAAAAGGTATTAAATGTCAAAGGTGTCCCTGTGCAGATTCCGATTGGCATCGCCGAGGATTTTAAAGGTGTGGTTGACCTTATGCACATGAAGGCACTTATTTACAAGGATGACCTCTCTGGCACTTACGAAACAAAGGATATCCCTCAGGAACTTATGGAAGATGCAGGGAAGATGCGTGAGCATATGATTGAACTGATTGCTGAAATAGATGATGCGCTTACTGAAAAGTATCTAAATGGTGAGAAGTTAACAATAGATGAACTCACAATGGGGTTAAAAGAAGGCACCCTCGCAAGGAGATTTGTGCCTGTGGTATGCGGTTCTGCATTCAAGAATATAGGCATACAGTCTTTAATGGACATGATAAATATGTGCCTGCCATCACCCATGGAAAAGGGGATTGTGCGGGGTGTAATAAAAGGTAAAAATCCTGTAACAGGTGAAGAGGTTGAAAGGCATCCGTCTCTTGATGAGCCTTTTTCTGCATTTGTATTCAAAACTACGGTTGACCCATATACAGGAAGATTAAATATCTTCCGCATACATTCAGGCAGGATAAAATCAGATTCTACGGTCTTAAATTCTTCTAATGGTGTAAAGGAAAAGATAAGTCACCTCTATCGTGTTCAGGGGAAAAAACTGAAAGAGATAGGGACAGCAGGTGCAGGTGATATTGTTGCTGTTGCAAAGTTTAAGGATACTGGCACAGGCGACACCCTTTGTGATGAGCATCACCCTGTCATTTTTCCAACAATACCACCTGTTAATGCCGTGCTTTCGTATGCAATCACTCCAAAGACAAAATCTGATGAAGATAAACTGCACCCTGCCATATTAAAACTTATGGACGAAGACCCGACAATAAAATTCTCAAGAGAAGATGAGACAAAGGAGTTTATACTATCGGGTGTGGGGCAGGTTCATCTTGAGGTGTCTATTGACAAGATGAAAAGGAAATACGGGGTTGATGTTGAATTAAATATCCCGCGGGTGCCTTACAAAGAGACAATCCGCTCATCTGTAAAAATACAGGGTAGATATAAAAAACAATCAGGCGGCAGGGGGCAATACGGCGACTGCTGGTTGGAATTAAAGCCGATGCCAAGAGGCGCAGGATTTGAATTTATTGACAATATCGTAGGCGGTGTTATTCCAAGACAGTATATCCCTGCTGTTGAAAAGGGCGTTGTTGAGGCAATGCACAGCGGCATACTTGCAGGCTATCCTGCTGTTGATGTTCAGGTTACTTTGTATGATGGCTCATACCACTCTGTTGACTCCTCTGAGATGGCATTTAAAATCGCAGGCTCAATGGCTTTTAAAAAGGCTATGGAGATGGCTCATCCTGTCCTTCTTGAACCCGTAATGAGAGTGGAAATAAATGTGCCTGATGAAAGTATGGGTGATGTTATAGGAGACATAAACTCAAGACGGGGTAAGATACAAGGTGTTGAACCAAAGGCAAACAGCCAGACAATAAAGGCAGTTGTGCCAATGGCAGAGGTTCTGAAATATACATCAGATTTAAGAGGCATGACAGGTGACAGGGGCATGTTTACAATGGAGTTTTCGCATTATGAAGATGTGCCGACACACCTTTCACAGAAGATAATAATTGCTGCAAAGGCAGGGAAAGAGAAGGAATAGATACAATCTATACTCTATCAGGGTTCGCGATACACTTACTATCTTTACATATCGGCTTCCCAGAGTTACTGATTTAGGTGTTGGTGCTGGTTTCTGAACAGGTGGTTGAACTACTTTTGGTGGCGGTGGTGGTGCCGGTGGTTGTATTTTCTTTTGCTCAAGTGCTTTTTGCATCTGTATCAACTGTGCCTCTGCATTTTTCAGGACACTTTGCATTTCTTGTATTTGCTGCGGAGTCGCTTGAGCACCCTGTAAATTCTTGTTAGGCACTGAAAATATTACAACTACAAATACAATTAAAAAATTTGCAAATAACCTTTTCATAATCTAACCCTCCTGTTTTTAACAGGGTGTTGAAAAAATCTTCTCCAACGGAAAAAGTGTCATGCCCGCGAAAGCGGGCATCCAGTAACATATTGAAAAAACTGCACGTCAAAGGGGGTCAAATCTTTTCCTTTCTATGCAGGAAAAGGGGACAGATTTATTTAATTGACAGGAAAAGGGGAGACAGGAAAATCTTTTCCTTTCTATGGGGTATCCTCCTTTTATGTGTTCTTTTGGCTATGGGAAGGATACCCCTTTCTTATCTCTAACACAAACTATGATACATTACCGCTACTTTTAAAGTTTGGTATGTTTAACAATTCTGTGATAGTATTTAGCTGCGTCGGATTTCACCTCCCGGTATGTATTGTTGTCAGCAAAACTATACCAGATACGGCTGAAATCCGATGCACTTTTTTATCTCATTGATATTGCACGGCTTTTAGTCATATGTTACACTAATACCAACTTTTTTATGAAAGAACCAACAATTTTCTCATATGAACTTGAACTTAATAATGAATTGATTAGAAAGAGCGCCTAACAATCAAATCCATGAGACGGTGCGCTAGCCCGCCTGTGATTTAAGCCGTTATTATGATAAATTATGAACGAAATAGGGGAAGTGTCCCTGTATTTTCTGTATTTTGTAATATGGGTAACTTACTTACAATAAAAAACTTAAAAAAGCACTTCCATGTGAGCAGGGGGATATTTGATAGACACGGCAGCACAGTGTATGCTGTTGACGGTGTGGGTCTATCTGTAAAAAAGGGCGAGACCTTTGGTCTTGTCGGAGAATCAGGGTGCGGCAAATCAACACTTGCAAGGGTTGTGATGCGGCTTATAGAACCAACAGGTGGGAGTATCATCTTCGATGGTCGTGATATATCATCTCTATCGCAAAGAGAGATGATTCCGATTAGAAGAAAGGTGCAGATGATATTTCAAGACCCTTATGCATCTTTAAACCCGAGGATGACAGTTGGGGATATTATTGGAGAGGCACTTATAATACACAAACTTGCAGAAAGTAATGTTCAGAAGAATAATATTGTTGCAAAACTTATGGATGTGGTTGGTCTTCCAAAGGATTCTATAAACCGCTACCCGCATGAATTCAGCGGAGGTCAGAGACAGAGAGTCGGCATAGCAAGGGCGCTTGCAGTAAAACCTGATTTAATCATTGCAGATGAACCTATATCTGCCCTTGATGTATCTATTCAGGCACAGATTCTAAACTTGTTACAGGATTTGCAGAAGGAATTTAATCTCACATACCTTTTTATAGCCCATGATTTAAGGGTTGTGGAGTATATAAGCGACAGGATTGCGGTTATGTATCTTGGAAAGATCGTTGAACTCGGAAATGCCAGCGATGTTTATAATCACCCTGTCCATCCATATACTGAGTCGCTTTTGTCTTCTATACCAATACTGGGGACAGATTTGAAATCTGTCCCCACTGTCCACAAAAAAAAGAAGAGGATAATACTTAAAGGTGACATACCAAGCCCTATGAACCCGCCTTCAGGCTGTGCATTTCACACAAGGTGTATATATGCACAGGAAAGGTGCAAGATAGAAGCACCGCTGCTGACAGAAAGGGATGGAAGGGTTGCGTCATGCCACTTCCCGTTATAAGAGGAGGAAAGATGAAAAAGATTATGGTTACAGGATGTGCAGGGTTTATAGGCTGCATGGTTGCGAGAAAACTACTTGATGAAGACATTCATGTAATAGGCATTGACAATCTAAATAACTATTATGATGTAACCTTGAAAACCCATCGTCTTGATGGGTTAAAGAGGTATAAAAACTTTACATTCAATCCTCTTGATATAGAAAACCTGAAAGCTATGGAGGATATATTCAGGCACAATAATCTTCTGGCTGTTATAAATCTTGCTGCAAGGGCAGGTGTCAGATACAGCATGGAAAATCCGCATGTCTATATGACTACCAATGCCAATGGCACATTAAATCTCCTTGAACTTATGAAAAAATATGGTATAAAAAAGATGGTCCTTGCCTCTACATCATCTCTGTATGCAGGACAGAAAATCCCATTTTCAGAAGACCTGCCTGTTAATACCCCTATTTCACCTTATGCAGCATCAAAAAAGGCGGCAGAGGTAATGGCATATACATACCATTACCTTTATGGGCTGGACATATCAGTGGTGCGGTATTTTACTGTGTATGGACCTGCAGGCAGACCTGACATGAGTATATTCAGATTCATAAAATGGATAGACGAAGGGGTGCCTTTAGAACTGTTTGGCGATGGTTCACAAAGCAGAGACTTTACCTATATAGATGATATAGCGAATGGGACAATAAAGGGGCTTAAAAGTCTTGGATATGAAATAATAAATCTGGGCGGCGGAAAAGAGCCGACATCACTCAATTATGTAATAGATAGACTTGAAGGATACTTAGGCAAAAAGGCTAAAATAGATTACAAACCATTTCATAAGGCTGATATGACAAAGACCGAAGCAGATATAACAAAGGCAAAGAAACTCATTGACTGGGAACCTCAGACTGACTTAGATGAAGGGTTAAAAAAGACAGTTGACTGGTATATTGAAAACAGTGATTGGCTAAAAGAAATAAAAATTTAACTGCAAGGAGTGTGCAATAGATAACGAGAATATTAATTGGTATGCTGTTCATGTCAGGTCAAGACATGAGTTTAAGGTATTTGAGCATCTGACGAGGTCAGGGATAGATACATTTCTTCCTGTAGTGGAAAGGCTTTCCAGATGGAAGGACAGGAAGAAGTTAATAGATTTCCCGCTTTTCCCGGGTTATATGTTTGTGCATATCCAAAAGGTTTATGATACCATGCTCTCTGTTCTCAAAACACCGGGTGTTGTAAGGATGCTTGGGCTTTCTGCATCTGAGCCATATCCTGTGCCTGAAGAACAAATCATATCTTTAAAAAAACTTATTGCATGCAAGCAAGACATTGACCCTTACCCGTATCTCAAGGAAGGGAAGATGATTAGAATAAAAAGCGGGCCTTTTAAAGGCATTGAAGGAATACTTGCAAAAAAGCATGACAAACACATGCTTGTAATTTCTATTGATGTCTTACAGCGGGGTGTTGCGGTAAGAATAGCAGCATCTGATGTGGAGATGATTTAAAGGCGGGAAAGGCTGGAAAAAAGGGGGACTCAAAATGGAATTGGTTCAGATGATTAAGTCAAAGAGTGCCAGAATTGGCATAATTGGTCTTGGGTATGTTGGACTTCCGCTTGTTATTGAATTCTGTAAGGCAGGATTCAAGGTTACAGGCTTTGATGTGGATAATGAAAAGGTAGAACTGTTAAAACAGGGCAAGAGTTATATAAAACATATTGACTCAAAACTCATAACTCAAAACTCAAAACTCTTCATTCCAACAACCGATTTTAGTCAGTTGTCAACTATGGACTGCATCATTATATGCGTTCCCACACCGCTGAATAAATACCGCGAACCTGATATGTCATATGTTTTTAATACAACTAAGACCATTGCGAAGTATCTAAAAAGAGGTCAGATTATAATTCTGGAATCAACTACATATCCAGGCACAACAGATGAAGATGTAAAAGAAATACTTGAGGAATCAGGGTTAAAGGCAGGAGAGGACTTTTATCTTGCATTTTCTCCTGAGAGAGAAGACCCGAACAACAGGGATTTTTCCACAAGCACAATTCCTAAGGTTGTTGGCGGTTTCACCCCAAAATGTCTTGAGATAGCCCGAACACTTTATGACAATATAGTTGTTAAGACAGTCCCTGTTTCATCTACAAGAACTGCTGAGGCGACTAAACTCCTTGAAAATATCTATCGCGCAGTAAACATTGCCCTTGTGAATGAACTCAAAATGCTATTTGACAGGATGGGGATTGATGTATGGGAGGTAATAGAGGCATCAAAGACAAAGCCTTTTGGCTTTCAGGCATTCTATCCGGGACCAGGACTCGGTGGGCACTGCATTCCGGTTGACCCCTTCTATCTTACATGGAAGGCGCGGGAATATGACTTTTCAACAAGGTTTATTGAACTTGCAGGCGAGATAAATACGAATATGCCCTATTATGTTGTTCAAAGGACTATAGAGGCATTGAACGAAAGAGGTAAGAGTATAAATGGTGCAAAGGTTTTGATATTAGGGCTTGCATATAAAAAAGATGTGGATGACCCAAGAGAATCCCCGTCTTTCAGACTTATAGAGTTGTTGGAGGGAAAAGGTGCAATTGTTGATTATAATGACCCCTACATACCAAAGGCGCCAAAGATGAGAAGGCATAAGATTAATAAGGAATCTGTCCTATTAACAAAGGAAAATCTGGCGGGATATGACTGTATTGTTATAGCGACTGACCATTCAAGTTATGATGCAGAGTTTATAGTGAATAATTCAAATCTTATAATTGATACCAGAAATCTTGTCGGCAAAAAAGGCATAAAGGATAGGAGGGTGGTAAAGGCATGATAGTAAGTGAAAAGATATTCAGGGAATACGATATACGCGGAGAGGTAGGGAAAGATATTGATAGAGATATTGCTATCTCCATTGGTAAGGCATTTGCCTCTTTTGTCAGAGTGAAAATCCCTGATGCGAGGTGTGTAAGTGTTGGAAGGGATGTGAGGATAAGTTCAGATGATTTAGCATCAGGGGTAATGGAGGGGATAGCCTCTTCGGGTCTTGATGTATATGATGTCGGGGTTTGTCCAACACCGCTTCAATACTTTTCTCTGTTTCACCTAAATCTTGATGGCGGCATAATGGTTACAGGCAGCCATAATCCGCCTGAATATAATGGCTTTAAGATAAGTATCGGCAAAGACACTATTCACGGTGAGGATATACAAAGGATAAAAGAGGAGATACTAAAAGGAGAGTCAGTGATTTCCGGAAAGATAGGAGATATTAAAAGATATAACATAACTACAGCATATAAGGACTATATGCTGAAAGAGTTTTTATATCTTAATGATTCAAGGTTTAAAAGGTTAAAGATAGTTGTAGATGCTGGTAACGGCACAGGAGGTATTGTTGCCCCTGAAATCTTAAGTGCGATAGGCTGTGAAGTGACACCGCTTTATTGCGAGCCTGATGGAAATTTTCCAAATCATCACCCAGACCCTACAGTAGTTGAATACATACAGGATTTGATTGGCAAGACTAAAGAGTTGGGTGCAGATATGGGGGTTGGATATGATGGTGATGCTGACAGAATTGGAATAGTAAATAGAGATGGTGGTATTGTATGGGGCGACCAATTGATGATAATCTTAAGCCGTGAGATATTAAAACAGAGAAAAGGTGCAAAGATAATTGCTGATGTTAAATGTTCTCAAATTCTGTTTGATGATGTGAAAAACCACGGCGGCATACCGATTATGTGGAAGACAGGGCATTCACTTATAAAGCAAAAGATGCGGGATGAAGGGGCGGTTGTTGCAGGGGAATTCAGCGGACATATATTTATCAAGGACAGATATTTTGGATATGATGATGCAATCTATACTACCTTAAGACTTGTAGAAATCATGAAGAATACAGGCAGTGATATAAAGAAACTTCTTTCTGATATTCCAAATATGTATTATACACCCGAGATAAGGATTGATTGTCCTGATGAAATAAAAAAAGATGTGGTTAAACAGATTGTATCCAGATTTATAGGATATAAAAAAAATGGCGGATGTGAATATAATATTAAGGATGTGAATACAATAGACGGCGTCAGGATTACATTTGAAAACGGGTGGGGGCTTTTAAGGACAAGCAACACACAGCCGGTAGTGGTTATGCGGGTTGAGGCAGAAGACAAGGAGAGTTTAAACAGTTACAGGCTGTTTCTTGAGAATGAACTTAAAAATGCACCTGTCTGCCGACAGGCAGGGAGGACAGTGTAAGATGAAGGCAATAATCCTTGCAGGTGGAAGCGGGACAAGGCTTTGGCCCTTGTCCAGAAGGAACTATCCCAAACAGTTTCTAAAACTAAACGGCGATAAGTCCCTTCTTCAGCAGACAGTGGAAAGATTGTCAGGTGCAGTTCAACTTGAGGACATTATCGTAATGACGAACAGTAATTATAAATTCCATGTGCTGTCAGACCTTCAGGCTCTTAACTCTAAACTCTCAACTCTGAACTCTAATATCATCCTTGAACCAGCGGCAAGAAATACTGCGCCTGCTATTGCGCTAGGGGTTAAATATTGTCTTGAAAGACTCGGCTGTGATTATGATGAAATAATATTCCTGTCGCCTTCAGACCACATCATCAAACCCAATGACAAGTTCACAGAATACCTTGCATCTGCAAAGGCTATTGCAGAGAAAGGCTATATAGTAACATTTGGGATAAAACCGGATAGACCTGAGACAGGATATGGATATATAAAAGTCAGAAGTCAGGAGCCTGCCCCCGCAGGCTTCAATCGGGGGTCAGAAGTCAGAAGTCAGGAATTCTTGAGAGTTGAAAGGTTTGTGGAAAAACCAGATGTAGAGACTGCAAGACGTTATTTAGATGAAGGGAATTACTACTGGAATTCAGGCATGTTTGCATTCAGTATAGGCACAATGATTAAGGAATTTGAAAGACATGCACCGGCAATAAGTAATATGCTAACTAAAAGTTTTGACGAGATGCTGTCAAACTTTAAGGATATGCCTGATGTATCCATAGACTACGCTGTAGCAGAAAAATCAAAGGATGTTGTAACAGTCCCCCTTGATTTATACTGGAATGACATTGGCTCATGGGATTCATTGTGTGATGTTATGGATAAGGATGAAGATGGAAATATCAAAAAGGGTGATGTTATTGCTATAGACACAAAAAATACCCTGATAATAGGAAATAAAAGGCTTATATCAACCATTGGACTTAATGACTGTCTTATAGTTGAAACTGACGATGCTGTGCTTATAGCAAGAAAAGGAGAGACTCAAAAGGTTAAAGATATAGTTAGAAAGTTAAAGGCAGATGGCAGAAAAGAGGCAGAAGAACATGTTACCACATATAGGCCATGGGGCAGTTATACAGTGCTTGAAGAGGGGGAGCGGTATAAGATAAAAAGGATTGTTGTTTACCCAAATAAAAAGTTAAGCCTGCAGATGCACCATCACAGGAGCGAACACTGGGTTGTTGTGAAAGGAACTGCACGGGTGACAGTTGGCGATATAAAAAGGACTATCCATGAAAACGAATCTGCATATGTCCCTAAATCAACTGTCCATAGACTTGAAAACCCCGGCAAAGTGCCTCTAGAGATAATAGAGGTTCAAAATGGTGAATATGTTGGAGAAGATGATATTGTGAGGGTTGATGATGATTATGGGAGACAAAAACTTACTTGACAGTATGCAACGGTATTTTGTATTCTAACAATCTTTAAATCAGTGTAAACCTAGTTAGAAAATCTGCAACTGTTTAGATTGTTAGAAATAACGGCTAAACATCATTGAAATTTGTAAGGGGATTTTATGTTTGATGGATTAAGTGATAGATTAAACAGTATATTTAAAAGGCTTAAGGGATACGGAAGGCTGTCTGAGGTAAACATTCAAGAGGCGCTCAAGGATGTCAGGATGTCACTTCTTGAGGCTGATGTCAATTTCAAGGTTGTAAAGGACTTTATTCAGAAGGTTAAGGATAGGGCAGTTGGCAAAGATGTGTTAGACAGCCTGACACCGGGGCAGCAGATTGTTAAGATTGTCAGAGATGAACTCACAGATATACTCGGCGGTACTGTATCATCTCTTAACCTCGGGACAAAACCGCCTGCAGTAATTATGTTAGTTGGGCTTCAGGGTTCAGGAAAAACAACCACAGCAGCAAAACTCGCAAGGCATCTGCGTGGGAAAGGCAGGAGACCCTATCTTGTTCCGGCTGATGTGTATAGACCTGCTGCAATCCTGCAGCTGAGGAAACTATCTAAAGAAATAGATATAGATGTGTTTGAAGACGATGCCTTTAAAATGCCTCAGGATATATGCCATGAGGCACTCAGGATTGCCAAAATAAAAGGTTATGATACTGTCATTATTGATACAGCAGGCAGGCTGCATATTGACAAATCCCTTATGGATGAATTAAAGGACTTAAAAGAAATACTAAATCCTAAAGAGATACTCTTTGTTGCAGATGCAATGACAGGACAGGATGCTGTGAACACAGCAGCAGGATTTAACAGCGATATTGACATTACAGGTGTTATTCTTACAAAACTAGATGGTGATGCAAGGGGTGGTGCGGCACTTTCTATGGTGACTGTCACCGGAAAACCCATAAAGTTTATTGGAGCAGGGGAAAAGGTTGATGCTATTGAGGTTTTCTATCCTGATAGACTCGCAGGCAGGATACTTGGTATGGGTGATGTCCTTACGCTCATTGAAAAGGCAGAGGCAGTAGTTGATAAAGAAAAGGCAAAGATTATGGAAGAGAAACTCCGCAAGAATTTATTTACACTTGAGGATTTTAAGGAGCAGTTAAGTCAGATAAAAAAAATAGGGTCTTTGGAGAGCATACTTTCAATGGTGCCTGGTTTTAAACAAATTAAGATGACCCGCGATGTTAATCCTGATCCTAAAGAACTTGTGAGGATAGAGGCGATAATAAATTCCATGACAATGAAGGAAAGGGTAAAGCCTGATATCCTTAATGCCAGTAGGAAAAAACGGATAGCAAATGGAAGCGGCACAACTGTTCAGGATGTTAATAAACTTATAAAGCAATATCTTCAGGCAAGACAGATGATGAAGAAATTTGCTAATATAGGTCCAAAGGCAATGACGGGGCAGGCATTAAAGGTTTTGAGGGGTGGCATGCCGTTTTAATGGTGTAACCACCTGAAATGTCAATGATTTCATGATAAACAAAAGGAGGTGATAAATAAAGTGGCTGTTAAATTACGGCTTACAAGGCTTGGTGCAAAGAAAAAACCATTTTACAGGATAGTGGCTGCGGATTCAGATTCTCCAAGGGATGGAAAATTTATTGAGGTTGTTGGCACCTATGACCCAAATAAGAATCCTGCAAAGGCTGACCTCAATGAGGGTCTTGTCCTGAAATGGCTTGATAGGGGCGCTGTTCCGACAGAGACTGTAAAAAACCTGTTCAAGAAGGCAGGCATTTTTAACAAAACATCTGGGAGACTATCAGCGTAACCTTTTTCTGATTGGGCTAATATAAACGCATTAAAACTAAACTTACGGAGGTGTAACGGTGAAGGAACTTATTGAGTATATAGCAAAGGCGCTTGTAGACCATCCTGATAAGGTAAGGGTCGGTGAGATCATGGGTGAGAATACCTCGGTCATTGAGCTCATTGTTGCAAAGGAGGACCTTGGTAAGGTGATAGGCAAGGAAGGCAGAACTGCACGGGCAATGAGAGTAATTCTCACGGCAGTGTCAACAAAACTAAAGAAGAGGGCAGTTCTGGAGATAGTTGAGTAAAAGATTGCCAACTGCTTTTTAAAAGATGTCCAAAAAACCTGCTGAAAACCTTTGTGAAGAGGGCGCAGACCTTGTTTTGATAGGCAGGGTTGTTGGTGTTCACGGCATAAACGGTGAAATAAAAATCTTACCTTATGGGGACCGTGAACAGAAGAAGTGGAGGGCAATCTATCTAAAAAAGAATGCCTTGCAGAAGAGGTATAGGATAAAGGGGATAAGACCTCACAAAGGTGTGCTGCTGGTCAGTCTTTACGGCTGTGATACCAGAAATGATGCAGACACATTGATAGATTCAGAGGCTTTAATAGAAAGGTCAGAATTACCAAAACTTCCAAAAGGTGAATATTATCATTTTGAACTTGAGGGCACCATGGTTTTTACTGAGGACAATACCTTTATTGGCACAATAGAAGGCATATTGTCAACACGGGGGGGTAGCGATGTTTATATTGTTAAAGGTAGTTCAGGTGAGATATTGGTTCCAGCAGTGGATAATATTATCGTAAGTATTGATACAGATAAAAAGAGGATGATTGTCAGACCGCCAGAAGGTCTCTTTAAGAAATGAGATTTGATGTATTAAGCATCTTCCCTGATTTTTTTAAGTCACCATTAAGTCAGACTATACTTAAGCGGGCTATAGAAAAAGGACTGATAAGTGTAAATATTAACAATATAAGGGATTATGCCTCTGGCAGGCATAAAAGTACAGACGACTATCCGTATGGCGGCGGCAAAGGGATGATAATGATGGCAGAGCCAATCATCTCTGCTGTAGAGGATATAAGGTCAAAGATTGAGAGCAAGGCTTCCCTTAAAATAATCCTTACTACGCCTCAGGGGAAATTGCTTGAACAGGGTATAGTAAGAAAACTTGCTGGTTTTAAAAATATTATAATAATATGTGGAAGATATGAGGGTATTGATGAGAGGGTAAGGACTATTCTAAATCCTGAAGAGATATCTATAGGTGATTATGTCTTAAGCGGTGGTGAACTCCCTGCTATTGTAATTATTGATGCGGTTTCCAGAAATATACCCGGTGTTGTTGGTTCAGAGGTATCGGTTGAGACAGACACATTTTCAGGAGGTCTTCTTAAATATCCTCAATGGACAAGACCCGAGGAGTTCATGGGTTTGAGAGTGCCTTCTGTACTTCTTTCAGGCAATCATAAGGAGATAGAAAGATGGCGAAGGCAAGAAACAATAAAGAAAACACTTGAAAAAAGACCTGACCTTCTGGAAAAGGCAGAGGTTTCAGAAGATGATAAAATAATAATAAGTGAATTAAAAAAGCAATAGGAGGAATTATGGGAATAATAGAGAGTATAGAAAAGGACTACCTTCGCACAGATATCCCTGAGTTAAGGATAGGAGATACAGCGAGGGTTAATGTCAGGATAAAAGAAGGGGAAAAGGAAAGGGTTCAGCAGTTTGAGGGGATAGTGATAAGTAAGAGGGGAAGTGGACTAAAAGCAACATTTACTGTCCGAAAGGTTTCTTATGGTATTGGCGTTGAAAGGACATTCCCGCTTCACTCCCCTGCCCTTGAAACAATAAAGGTCATAAGTCATGGGCAGGTTAGAAGGGCTAAACTTTACTATATCCGTAATCTCAAGGGTAAGGCAGCAAGGATTAAAGAAAAGGTGTAAGGACAGAGTCAAAGCTAAAAAATCATTCTCCACGGTACTCTGACTCTTTGACCCTCTGACTCTCCGACTCTAAGTATGATGAATTCCTATGAACTGGAAGCACTGAAAAATGGCTTCAAAATTATTGCAGGTGTAGATGAGGCTGGAAGGGGTCCACTGGCAGGGCCTGTGGTTGCTGCTGCTGTAATATTTCCTTTTGATGCCTGCAATAAACCTAGAGAGTTCCTCAATCTTGGGATAAACGACTCAAAAAAACTAACCCCTCTTAAAAGGGAAAATCTTTGCAATAAAATCTTTCAAAATGCCCGTTCTGTAGGAATCGGGATTGCATGGCCTGATTATATAGAACAAGTCAATATCAATGTTGCCACGCAGAAGGCAATGGTAAATGCTGTTTCTAAATTGATGCCGTCTCCTGATTTTCTGTTAATTGACGGCATTTATGGAATTCCATACAATATCAGTCAAAGAACAATTATAGGTGGTGATGCTGCCAGTGTAAGTGTGGCTGCTGCATCTATTATTGCAAAGGTTGCAAGGGATAGAATAATGAGCGGGTATCATAATCTACTGCCTGATTACAGGTTTGCAAAACATAAAGGTTATGGGACATTAGACCACTGTACGTTTATAGAAAAGTATGGTCCCTCTTCAATACACAGGAGGGGTTTCAAAGGCGTAAGAGAGCATACATGAATGATGCACGGATTACATTAGGGAAGACAGGGGAGTTGGCAGCCATTTCATTTTTACAGAGGCATGGTCTTAAGATAATAGAGCAGAATTATAAATGCCGGTATGGTGAGATTGATATTATTGCTAAGGATAAAGATATAATTGCCTTTGTTGAGGTAAAGACAAGAAAAAACCTTTCCTGCGGGATTCCTCAGATGGCGGTTGATTTAAGGAAACAGAGGCAAATGTCAAAGGTTGCATCACATTATATCAGATGCAGGAGGGCTGTAAATATCCCTGCCAGATTTGATGTTATTGCAATAAATCTTGCAGACGGACCTGCAAAAATAGAATATATAAAGGATGCCTTTGAAATGTGTCTTTAAAAATCAAAAAAATCAAAAAAATCTTGACAAATATTATGACAAATTAGTAGTATTCAACATCAAATTCTATATTCAGATAGAAATCTGAAAGGAGGTGAGATTTTAGATGAAGAGGATTTATAGTCTGATTGTTGTATTATTGTTAGTATCTCCTATGTTTCTTGCTGCTTCATGCGGTAAGAAGGCAGAGGAAACAAAGCCAGCAGAAACAGCAGCTCCAGCAGCACCTGCAGCACCAGCCCCAGAGGCAGCACCAGCAGCACCAGCCCCAGAGGCAGCACCAGCAAAGAAGTAACTTATATGCCGGGTATAAGATAGGGAAGGGAGAGGTAATTATTCATTCATTACTTTTTCTCTTTCCTATCAATATCTTCCTTTATTACCTTCTCGTATCCTATATCCTTTGGTCTATAATATCTTTTGTCTTTAAGTTTTTCAGGCAGATAATCCTGTTTGACATCTCTCTTTTCATAATCATGCGGATATTTATACCCCTTTCCATAACCGAGTTCTTTCATAAGTTTTGTCGGTGCATTTCTTATGTGCAGAGGCACAGGCAAACTGCCCTTTTCCCTTACATCTTCCAAAGCCCCAAGATACGCAGTATAAGAGGCATTGCTCTTTGGCGCTGTTGCAAGATATGCGACACCCTGTGCAAGCGGTATCCAGCCCTCTGGCATGCCGACAAAATCAAATGCGTCCTTAACTGAAATTGCAACCCTTAAAGCGTTTGGGTCAGCATTACCAATGTCTTCTGATGCGAATATTACCATCCTTCTTGCAATGAATAAAGGGTCTTCGCCTGCCTCAAGCATTCTTGCAAGATAATATAATGCAGCATCCGGATCGCTTCCGCGCATAGATTTTATGAATGCCGATATGACATTGTAATGCTCCTCACCGTCCTTATCATACAATAGCGCCTTTTTCTGGATTGCCTCATGGATTATCTCAGATGTAATATGTCTTGTGCCGTCTTTATCAGGGGCAGTAGTCATAACCGCTGCCTCAATTGTATTAAGGGCGCTCCTCCCATCTCCATGAGAGTATTCTGCAATTATATCTATTGCGCCATCTCCAATATTTAACCTGTATTTGCCTAAACCCATTTCCTTATCATCTATTGCCCTCTGGATAATCTTTTTAATATCTTCCTGCAAAAGTTGTTTTAAAAGCAGAACCTTGCATCTTGAAAGGAGCGGCGCATTCATCTCAAATGACGGGTTTTCTGTAGTAGCGCCGATGAGGGTTATTGTGCCGTCCTCCACATGATGAAGAAATGCATCCTGCTGGGATTTGTTAAATCTGTGGATTTCATCAACAAAAAGGATTGTCTTTCTCTTATGGTAAACAAATTCGTCTTTTGCCTCTTTTATGACCTCTCTTATTTCCTTTACACCTGAAAGGACTGCTGAAAATGATATAAACCTGCTCCCTGTTGACTCTGCAATTATATTTGCAATGGTTGTCTTACCTGTACCCGGAGGTCCCCAGAGTATTATTGAAGGGACATCTTTTCTTTCAATCAGATTTCTTAAAAATCTGCCCTTTGCAACAAGATGCCCCTGCCCTACAAATTCATCAAGGTTTTTTGGACGCATCCTGTCTGCGAGAGGCGCAGGCGGTCTTGCAGGCTCACTCGGTTTAACATCAAATAATTCCACGAATTTAATATAGCATAAAACCTAAAAATAGACATTGATTTTTGGGAAAACCTGCCTGTCTGCCGTGCCAACGGCACAGGCAGGCAAGTTTGTCCAATAGCGAGGTTTTTAATCGCTACTTTACGGATAAAATTTTGATTTTGAAAATACGCAGGCAATATGCTATCTTGCAGGAAAACTGAATTATTGGGAGGAATATTTTGTCAGGGCATATTATAGAAAATCTTGGGGATTGGAAAAGGGACGTTTACTGTGGAGATACAACTGCGCCTCATATCGGGAAAGAGATAATGCTTATGGGCTGGGTTCAAAGGCGGCGCGACCACGGGAACTTGATATTTATTGATTTGCGGGACAGGACAGGCATTGTTCAGGTTGTATTCAATCCTGAATTTGAAAAATTAGTCCACGAAAAGGCGCATCATATAAGAAATGAATTTGTCATCGCAGTTAAAGGCATTGTTTCAAAAAGACCGGCAGGCACTGAAAATCCTGATTTAAGGACAGGCGCGATTGAAGTCCATGTCAAAGAATTGAAGATTTTAAATGAGTCTCAGCCGCTCCCATTTCTTATTGAAGATGATATTGACGCTACTGAAAATATAAGGCTGAAATACAGGTATCTTGATTTGAGAAGGCCTGCCTTGCAGAAAAACCTTATCCTGCGCCACAAAATATGCAAGGTGGTGCGGGATTTTCTTTCTGATAAAGGAGGCTTCATTGAACTTGAAACGCCTATGCTTACAAAATCAACGCCTGAAGGCGCAAGGGACTATCTTGTGCCGAGCAGATTAAACCCCGGACATTTCTATGCACTGCCTCAGTCCCCGCAATTATTTAAACAAATATTGATGGTATCTGGCTTTGACAGGTATTTTCAGATTGTCCGGTGTTTCAGAGATGAGGACTTAAGGGCGGACAGACAGCCTGAATTTACACAGATAGACGCTGAGATGAGTTTTGTTGACAAGGAAGATGTAATGGACATAATGGAAAAACTCATTGCAGAGGTCTTTGAAAAGGCAGCGGATAAAAAACTTTGCCTGCCATTTCCAAGATTGACATACAAAGAGGCAATAAGCAGGTTCGGGCTTGATAACCCTGATACAAGGTTCGGGCTTGAGTTAAAGGATGTTACAGAGATTGTCCGAAATTCAGACTTTAAGGTATTCAAAGATGCTGTCCATAAACGCGGAATTGTCCAGATAATCAATGCAAAAAACTGCGCTGAATTTTCAAGAAAGGAACTTGATGAATTAACAGAACTCGCTGCAACTTACGGCGCAAAGGGTCTTGCGTGGGTCAAAATCACAAAAGATGGCTGGCAGTCGCCTATTGCAAAGTTTTTAAAAGATGCAGAAAAAGATGGCATTGTAAAAACCACAGATGCTGTTATAGGTGATTTGCTCCTTTTTGCTGCTGATGTGCCGAAGGTCGTGAATACAACGCTTGGCAGAATCAGGCTCAACCTTGCTGAGAGACTGAACCTTATACCAAAAGACACCTTTAATTTTGTATGGGTAACAGACTTCCCTCTCCTTGAATATGATGAAGAAGAAAAGAGGTTTGTTGCAGTCCATCATCCTTTCACAGCGCCTGTAGATGAGGATACTCCTAAACTTGATGTCAATCCCATTGAGGCAAGGGCAAAGGCTTATGACCTTGTCCTAAACGGCTCTGAAATCGGCGGCGGAAGCATAAGGATACACAGACAGGATATTCAGTCAAAGATATTTGACAAACTCGGCATATCAAAGGATGAGGCAAGGCTTAAATTCGGCTTTCTACTGGATGCCCTCGAATTCGGCACCCCCCCTCACGGCGGCATTGCATTCGGACTTGACAGGCTCTGCGCAATAATCTGCAATGCACAGTCCATAAGGGATGTCATAGCATTTCCAAAAACCCAGAAAGGCACATGCCTTATGACAGAAGCACCATCACTTGTAGAAAAGAAACAGATGGATGAACTGTTTATAAGATTAAAAACAGAGGTTCCCAAATAAAACATTCATGCCGACAAGTTGGCACAAAGGAGAATGAAAATATTATCAACCCCTCGGAGGGTATTTTCAAGTGAAAATCTCAGAGATATTTTTCAGTATACAGGGGGAGTCAAGTTATGCAGGGCTCCCCTGTATTTTTATAAGGCTTGCAGGGTGTAACCTGCGATGTGTTTACTGCGATACGGTTTATGCACAAGATATGGAGCAGGGCTATGAGATGCCTATTGATGAGATTCTGCATGAGGTAAAAAAATTCAAATGCAAGATGGTTGAAATAACAGGCGGCGAGCCGCTTATGCAGGATGAGGCCGTGCCTCTTATAAATAAACTATTTGCATTAAAATATAAAGTTCTTCTTGAAACAAACGGTACAATAAGTTTAAAAGGCATAGACAAACGGGTTGTAAAAATCATGGATATAAAAACGCCCGGAGGCGGATTTGCACAGGATTTTATGGAAGGAAATCTAAAATATCTTAAAAAAAATGATGAGATAAAGTTTGTTCTTATGGACAGAAACGACTATGAATGGGCAAAGGAAATTATAAAAAGATATTCCCTAGACAAAAAGACAAAGGTATTATTATCTGCTGCCCACAAGAAACTATCCCTTGATAAACTTTCAAAATGGATTTTAGAAGATGGACTGCATGCAAGACTACAGCCGCAGATGCATAAAATTATTTGGGGAGAAAAAAGAGGAGTTTAATTGTTATATGTCCTTGCATAAGTAAGATGTCATTGCGAGGATTTTTGTTCCGAAGCAATCTCTAATTATTTGATTTTATTGGAGCGGGCGACGGGATTCGAACCCGCGACCCCAACCTTGGCAAGGTTGTGCTCTACCAGCTGAGCTACACCCGCTTAAAGACAGTGAATAGTTATTAGTAAGTGGTGTTTAGTAAATACTAGACAAAAACTTTTTTACATTAATTCCTGTAAAGATTAATAATAACTTGTTTTAGAATTTATCATACTATATAATGCTGTCAAGATTTTTTTCTATCATATGGATAAATCCCAAGAGGAAATTCAGAAACCAAAAAACTGGTTTGAGAGTCTGGACTGTGCTATAGAGGGTGCTATCTTCGCTGTAAAGACTGAACGGCACATGAGGTATCACTATGTAATTGCTGCTGTTATCCTGCTGACAAGTCTTCTGCTGAATCTGACAACAACTGAATTTCTCATATTTGCCCTTTCCATAGTGCTGCTCTTATTTGCTGAGATGTTTAATACTGCAATAGAGCATCTGGGTAACATCATTTGGGAGAAACATCACATCTTCATAAAACAGGCAAAGGATATAGCAGCAGGTGCAGTTCTAATATCTTCTATTGGAGTTTTCCTTACATCTTATGTAATATTTTCAAAATATCTGTACCGTCCTGCTGAACTATTTCTAATAGGGGTAAAGACATTGTCAGGTCATATAGCAATTATATCACTGCTTTTCGTTTTTATTGCTGTTGTCTTCTCAAAGGCATATTTACATAAAGGAAGACCGCTTCACGGGGGTATGCCAAGCGGTCATTCTGCAGTTGCATTTTCTCTGTGGGTATCAATATCGCTTATTACAGTAAACCCTTTGGTGACAATTTTATCATTCGTTATGGCTGTCATGGTCAGCCAAAGCAGGCTCATTGGCCGCATCCATACTTTCTTTGAAGTATTTATGGGCGCTCTGCTGGGAGCAGGTCTCACATTTCTAATCTTTTACCTTTTTTCAAATACCCTCTGATGTCAAATAAATCAATAATAGCATCTGTTATATCAGGCACTATTATGATATTTGCATTCCCGCCTTTTGATATATGGGTTATAGGTTGGTTTGGCATGGCGCCTTTATTCTTTGCCATTTATGATAAAAAGCCGTTGCAGGCATTTGCACTGGGCTTTATCTGGGGCATTGTTTTTTTTCTCGGCACTGTTTACTGGGTTGTAAACTCAATGGTAAATTACGGTGGTGTGCCTGTATGGGCAAGTGTGCTGGCGCTTCTGCTTCTTGTAATTGTCTTAAGCCTTTACCCTGCTGTATTCGCTTATTTTACCTTTAGCCGTGAAAAGCATGCTTTTCACCCTTCAGCCTTTCGCCTGATTTTTATCCCTTTCCTCTGGGTCAGTCTTGAATTTGTGCGGACATATCTTTTTACAGGCTTTCCTTGGGTCTTACTTGGTTATTCACAAACAGCATTCCTCCCAATAATGCAGATTGCTGATATAACAGGTGTCTATGGTGTATCGTTTTTGATAATCATGGTCAATGTTTTTCTATTCAATTGCGGACTGCAGATTGCAGATTGCGGATTTAAAATTAAAATTTCTAAAATGGAATGGATTATAGTATTTTCGGTTTTAATCCTTGTCTTTGGTTATGGTCATTTAAGGATTGGACAGATTGATAATTTAACTAAAAACTGGAGGCAGATTAAGATAGGTATTGCCCAGGGCAATATAGATCAGGCGCAGAAATGGGACCCTGCACATCAGGAAGGAACGATAGATATTTACAGGCAGATTAGTATAGACATTGCACAAAATGAAAAGGACATTGACCTTATTATATGGCCAGAAACAGCCACACCATTTTATCTTCAGTCTGATGAAAAATTCGGTCCGCTTATCTTTGATATAGCAAAAACTCTGGCAGTAAACCTTATTACAGGAAGTCCTGCGCATGAGTATACATCTGATGGTAAAACTATAAATTACTATAACAGCGTGTTTCTGATTTCAAAGCAGGGAGGCATTGTCAATAGATACGATAAAGTCCATCTCGTGCCTTTCGGCGAATATGTCCCTTTTAAAAGATTTCTTCCATTTGAAAAACTTGTTGCAGGTGTCGGGGATTTCAGTTCAGGAAAAAACTTCAAGCCCCTTGCATTAAATAATGATGATACATTTGGCATCCTCATATGTTTTGAGGCAATATTTCCTGACATAGCAAGGCAGCTTTTGAAAAATGGCGCAGACTTTTTAATCACAGTAACAAATGATGCATGGTTTGGAAGGTCATCTGCACCATATCAGCACCTATCCCAATCATTAGTGCGGGCTGTTGAAGGCAGGACATTTTTAATCCGCTCTGCCAATACAGGTATAAGCGCAGTGATTGACCCTGTTGGAAGGATAAAGGTTAAAAGCGGACTGTTTACAAGAGAAGGTTTAGTAGATACAATATCATTAAAAGAAAGGTCTTTCACAACATTTTATACCCGATATGGCGATGTGTTTGCCATTGGATGCATATTCATCTCAATAGTTATATTTATTACTAATGCAAGAAAAAGGGGGCAGACTTGCCTATTGACATTTGCCCTCTTTATCTTCTCTATCACCTTTTTTACCTCTGCCGTCCCCTTTTCTTATTTTTCTTATTGGTCCCCTTTTCTTGTTTTCTTATTATCCTAACCTGTCTTCTAAATGTCAATAATGACAAAAATATTCTTGCTTTTAGCAATAATCTATCATATAAATTTTGTTCCGTATAATTCTTACTGCACTCTACACTTGGTATGGGTTTAAGTGTTAATCTGTATCAGGAGACAAGTCTGGAACGGCAGCAGCAACAAACAGTCAAAGGGAGGAAGTGAAGCAATGAGGGTTCTCATAAGCGACAGCATGTCTGACAAGTGCGTTGAGATATTAAAGAATGTTTCAGGCATTCAGGTTGATGTCAATACAAAACTAAAGCCAGAGGAATTAAAAAATATTATAAAGGATTATCACGGCCTTGTTGTAAGGAGCGCGACAAAGGTTACAAAAGAGATTATTGATGCTGCGGATAACCTTAAGGTTATTGGCAGGGCTGGGACAGGCGTTGACAACATTGACATAAATGCCGCGACAAAAAGGGGCATTGTTGTGATGAACACCCCGGGCGGCAATACAATAACAACTGCTGAACATGCAGTATCAATGCTCCTTTCCCTGTCAAGAAAGATACCGCAGGCAACAGCATCCATGAGAAAAGGCGAGTGGGAAAAGAAAAGGTTTGAAGGCACAGAGGTTACAGGAAAGACCCTGGGCATATTAGGTGTTGGGAATATCGGCAGTGTTGTTGCTGACAGGGCAATTGGCTTAAAGATGAATGTGATTGCATACGACCCGTTTATTTCAGAGGAGGCTGCTAACAGGCTTGGGATTGAGGTTGTATCATTAGACGCACTTTATAAAAGGAGCGACTTTATATCTATCCATGTGCCTTTGACAAACGAGACAAAAAATATGGTGAATAAAGATGCCTTTGCAAATATGAAAAAGGGCGTAAAACTCATAAACTGTGCCAGAGGTGGCATTGTAAATGAAAAGGATTTGGCTGATGCGATAAAAAAAGGCATTGTCTCAGGCGCTGCATTTGATGTTTTTGAAAAAGAACCGACGCCAGCAGATAATCCTCTTCTGCAGATGGAAGAGGTAATCCTGACCCCCCACCTCGGCGCTTCAACATTTGAGGCGCAGGAGAGCGTTGCAATTGCAATTGCAGAGCAGATTGCAGAATATCTTTCAAAAGGCACAATAAGAAATGCTGTGAATGTGCCGTCTGTGCCTACTGAACTATTGTTGACACTTGGGCAGTATATAACCCTTGCTGAAAAACTTGGTAGCCTTCAGGGGCAGATACTCAAAGGCGGGATAGAGGAGATAGTAGTTGAATATACAGGTGATGTTGCAAATTATGATGTTGCATCTGTTACCATATCAGCACTGAAAGGCGTCCTTGACCAGGTGCTTGACCAGCAGGTAAACTTTGTAAATGCCCCGTTTATAGCAAAGGAACGAGGCATAAAGGTTATTGAAACAAAAAGTTCCAGAACAATAGACTTTGCAAGCACAATTACAATAAAGGTTAAGACAAAGGAAAAGGAGAATCTTGTTGAAGGCGCCTTATTTGGCAAGAAGGATTTAAGGATAGTTAGAATAAATGAATTCTTTATAGATGCGGTTCCGGATGGTTATCTGCTGCTCCTCCATAATTATGATAAACCAGGGGTTATAGGCAATATCGGGACACTCCTCGGTAAAAGCAATATAAATATTGCAAGACTCCATCTCGGCAGAGAGTCTATCGGAGGTGAGGCTGTCTCTGTCTGGAATGTGGACACCCCTGTTTCTGAAAATGTTATGGGAAAACTTCTTAAACTTCCAAACATAATCTCTGTAAAGGTTGTAAGATTATAAAAAAAAGTTAAAGAGTTTAAGAGTAAAAGCAAAAACAGTTGAGGAGTTAAATACTCCTAATCCTAAACTATGGTTAGTCAACTAAACATATCCCTCCCGCAGGGTGTCCGTGATATACTCCCTGAAGAGGCTGAAAAGGCAAGGCATGTTGAGGATGCTGTAATTTCAGTTTTTGAGAAAAATGGATTTAAGCAGGTTATTACGCCGCTTCTGGAATATCTTGATGTTGTATTGCTTGGATTGGGCGCTGAACTAAAGGACAAGATATTTAAGTTTGTTGAGTCTGTTTCAGGTAAAATAATAGCCATAAGACCTGACATCACGCCGCAGGTGGCTAGAATGGTTGCCGCACGGATGAAAGATTATCCGCTGCCGCTCAAGTTGTGCTATAATGAAAACATTGTCAGATATGATGACCTTCGTGCAGGAACACCTGTAGAACTCCGTCAGATAGGTGCAGAATACATAGGTGAAGACTCTTCAAAGGCAGATGCAGAGATTATATCAACTGCCATAGAGGCGATGAAGAAGACGAAGGTAATGGGTTTCAAGATTGATATAGGGCATATAGGTTTTTTTAAAGGACTTATGGAGGATATTAAGGCTAACAAATCCATTGAAAAAAGTATCAGACGATCTGTGCTTATAAAAGACAGTTCGTCTTTAAAAGAGATACTGTCTTCTGTTAAAGATAGTGATTCAAAAAGAATCATTGCTGAACTGCCCTTTATGTTTGGCGGAAAAGAAGTTATAGGCAGGGTCAAACCTCTTGTGAAGGCAGAATCTGCCAGAAAGGCATTGGATGATATTGCAAAAGTTATTGAGATACTCAAGAAGAGGAAAATGGAACAGTATGTAACCGTTGACCTCGGTGAGGTAAGGGGTTTTGATTATTATACAGGCATAATATTTGAAGGCTTTGCAAAAGGTGTTGGCAAAGCACTGCTTCGGGGTGGACGATACGATAATCTCTTGGGAAAATACGGCTATCCATGCCCTGCAACCGGTTTTGCAATTAATATAGAAAGTGTAGCGGCAGCAATAAAAAAAGAGAATGGGGTTTAAATGTCTAAAAATGTAGTCATTGTCGGTGCCCAGTGGGGTGATGAGGGTAAAGGCAAGATAGTTGATATACTGAGTGAATACTGTGATGTAGTTGTCAGGTTTCAGGGTGGCAATAATGCAGGACATACCATTGTTGTTGGTGATGATAAGTTCATTCTCCATCTTATCCCATCCGGCATACTTACTCCGGGAAAGAGATGTGTTATAGGAAATGGTGTTGTTATTGACCCGGCAGTTCTTCTGGAAGAGATGGAAATGCTGAAAAAAAAGGGCTGCAATGTTAGCGAATCAAATCTCTTTATAAGTGAAGATAGTCATCTGATTATGCCGTATCATAAAGTGCTGGATATAGCAAGGGAACGGTTAAGGGGCAGTTCAAAGATAGGGACAACAGGCAGAGGGATAGGTCCTGCGTATGAAGACAAGGTTGCAAGATGCGGTATCAGATGCCGCGACCTCTTAAATAAAGATATATTCAAAGAGAAACTCAAGATAAATCTCATAGAAAAAAATAGTTGTCTAAAAGATACATTAGGTGAACACGGCTTTGAGGTAGAAGAAATTTACTGCCAATACATGGAATATGCACAAAGGATTGAGCGGTATATAACAAACACATCCATTTTTCTTGATAGTGCTGTTAAACAAAACCAGAAGATACTTTTTGAGGGGGCGCAGGGAACGCTTTTAGATGTTGACCATGGCACATATCCATTTGTTACATCCAGTAACACCGTAGCTGCACAGGCATCAACAGGAAGCGGTATCGGTCCCACAAAACTTGGCAGTATTTTGGGTGTATCAAAGGCATATACAACAAGGGTTGGAGAGGGACCATTCCCAACTGAACTTAAAGGTGAAGAAGGCAGCAGGCTCAGGGAAAAGGGGAAGGAATTTGGTGCAACAACAGGAAGACCTAGAAGGTGCGGCTGGTTTGATGCAGTTGCCTTAAGGCATTCAGTAAGGGTAAATGGACTGGAATCTGTAATAATGACAAAACTTGATATACTTGATGAACTTGAAGAGATAAAGATATGTGCGGGATATAACTATAATGGAACAATATTAGAAGATTTGCCCACAGATGTCCATGAATTAGGGAACTGCATACCTGTATCTGAAACACTGCACGGCTGGAAACAAGATATACAGTGGATTACCTCATTTGAAAAATTACCGAACAATACAAAGGAATATATAAAAAGGATTGAACTGCTGACAGGGGTTAGTGTGGTTATGATTTCTGTTGGTGCAAAGAGAAAAGAAGCAATAATGTTAAAAAATCCGTTTGAATGATTGTTAAGGAGAGATGTCCGAGCGGCCGAAGGAGCACGACTGGAAATCGTGTGTGCGCTAATACCGTACCGAGGGTTCAAATCCCTCTCTCTCCGCCAGATTGAGTTGAGAGTTAAGGAGTTATGGAGTTACTGTTTTTGTTTTTACTCCTAAACTCTTTAACTCCGAACCGTAGTTAATTGTGGTTAGTATTGATAGCCGGGTCTTGCGCAGCGGTTAGGTTGCGAACCCCGCCAGGTCCGGAAGGAAGCAACGGCAGTAACTCTATTCCGGGTGCCGCAAGTCTGCCTGGCTATCAATAATAACCACAAGATTATTTCAAATCTTAAATCTTAAATTTGAAATTACAAAATTATGTCCTATCTCGTACTTGCAAGAAAATGGAGACCACAGGTCTTTGAAGATGTTATTGGGCAGAGGCATGTCAGCCAAACCCTTCAAAATGCCATTACATCAAAAAGGGTTGCCCATGCATACCTTTTTTCTGGACCAAGAGGCGTTGGAAAAACAACCGTTGCCCGTATCTTTGCAAAGGCATTAAACTGTCTTAATGGCCCAGCCCCTGTTCCGTGCAATGAATGCCAGATATGCAGGGATATAACCCGCAGTTCCTCTGTTGATGTCCTTGAAATAGACGGTGCATCCAATACCGGCGTGGATAGTATAAGGGAACTACGGGAAACAGTTAAGTATCTTCCTTCTATGGGAAGATACAGGATTTATATAATAGATGAGGTGCATATGCTCTCAAATAACGCATTTAACGCACTTCTAAAAACCCTTGAAGAACCGCCAGCCCATACAATCTTTATGTTTGCAACTACCGAACCTCACAAGATTCCAAATACAATCCTCTCGCGGTGCCAGAGATTTGATTTTAAGAGGATACCGCTGAAAGATGTGCAAACACAGTTAAGGCATATTGCCGCATCAGAAGGCATTGATATAAGTGATACCGCGATTTTTCTTCTGGCAAATGAGTCTGAAGGTAGCATGAGGGATTCCCAGAGCCTCTTGGACCAGGTCATATCATTTTCAGGCAGTAAAATCTCTGATGAAGATGTTATGAATGCCCTTGGTATCATGGATAGAAAACTTTTGTTCCAGTTTGCTGACTCCATCATAAAAAGGGACGATGAGACGGTTCTGAATTTAATTGAAAATATATATAACTTTGGGTATGATCTTAAAAGATTTTGCCAGTCGCTCCTTGAGTATTTCAGAAATCTTGTTGTAATAAAGACAGTTAAAGATGGGAAGGATGTCCTTGATGTGCCTGATATTGAGATTCTAGAACTCCAAAAACTGGCAAAAGATACCTCTTTTTTAAATCTGCAAATGCTGTTTAACATCCTCTATCGCGGTTTTGAGGATGTTTCAAGGTCGGCACTGCCTCGTTTTATTTTTGAAATGACAGCGCTTCGCATGACACATATTGACTCATCTGAATCATTGACAGATATTATTAAAAAACTTGATACCCTGTCATCAGGAAGCACAGGAAAAGAAGAACAGAAAGTAAAAGGTAACAACAACTTGGCAGATGTTGTTTCTGATATGCCATATTCAAGTTCTAACAAGGAAATATCAGTTTTTGGTTTTAAATCGTCAGGCAGTAGCAGTGATTTGTGGAAAAAACTTGTTGCATTTATAAAAAAGAAAAAACCTGCACTGGCATCTCACCTTGAGTTTGCAGTGCCTGATGTGATTAATGAAAAAGATATTTCAGTAAGGGTCAAGGACGGCCATTACTATACATATCTTGTCAACAACAAGGATAACTTTTCAAAACTGTGTGAGGAGTTCTTTGGTAAACAGATGGTAATTGAGATAAGGGCAGGTAAAGATGAAAATGAGACTGTAAGTGCCAAAAATGAAACTATGGAAGACCCTATTATTAAGGATGCCTTGAAGATATTTGGCGGAAGGATTGTATAAAGATGTCTGATTACACAGATTACAAAGGCAGATTACGCAGATTAGAAAAGATTAGTTTTAAATCGGTGTAATCGTTTTTAAAAATCTGTGTAATCATTTATAGGGAGGATAGATGAAGAATCTGGGTAATATATTGAAACAGGCACAAAAGATGCAGGAAAAGATGGCACAGGTTCAGCAGGAACTTGCTGCCAAAACCATTGAATCTTCTTCAGGAGGCGGCATGGTTACTGCTGTTGTAAACGGCAAGCAGGAACTTGTATCTATAAAGATTGACCCTTCTGTTGTAAATGCCGATGATGTGGAAATGCTTCAGGATCTGGTTGCGGCTGCTGTAAACAGCGCTATAAAAAAATCACAGGAGATGATGTCTGAAGAGATGGGCAAGGTAACAGGGGGACTCAATATCCCTGGACTATTTTAAACTGTTTTTACCTTACCTTTGAGTTTTGCAATTTGATTTTTGAGTTATTTTTATATGGCATACTATGCAGAGCCGATAATGAGGCTTGTTCAGGAACTTTCAAGACTGCCGGGTATAGGAGAAAAGACCGCAACCCGTCTTGCAATATACATCCTGAATTCCTCTAATGGATACGCAGAGGCGCTTGTTAAAAGTCTTCTGGATGTAAAACAGAATATAAAGGCATGTTCAGTCTGTTTTAATATGACAGACAGGGACACTTGTTCAATATGCAGTAATACAGGAAGAAATCATGAGATTATATGCCTTGTTGAAGGCATAAACGACCTTGCTGCTATTGAAAAGGCAGGCAGATATAAAGGCACCTACCATGTCCTGCATGGCGTAATCTCTCCTTTAAAGGGTATAGGTCCTGATGATATAGGGGTAGCGGAACTGCTTAAAAGGGTTCATGCCGGAAATATTAAAGAGGTTATAATCGCAACAAACCCCACTGTTGACGGAGAGGCAACTGCCCTTTATATTACAAAGGTTTTAAAACCATCAGGCATAAAGATTACAAGGCTCGCAACAGGCATCCCAATGGGAAGCGATATTGAATATATAGATAGTGCAACACTTAGCATGGCAATAGATGGAAGAAGGGAGATATGATTTTTGGAGGTTGAAATGGCTGATTACACTGAGATAAGATGGCATGGAAGGGCACAGCAGGGCATTGTTACTGCGGCAAAGGTTCTGGCAGAGGCGGCATTATCCAGCGGCAAGTATGTTCAGGCGTTTCCTGAGTTTGGTCCAGAAAGGATGGGCGCTCCTGTCAGGGCGTTCAACAGGATTTCATCGGAACCAATCAGGATTCATGGACAGGTAACCAATCCCCATATCATCCTTATAGTTGACCCAACCCTTATAGGCACGGTAAATGTTACAGAAGGCACACCTCAAAATGCAGTATTTATCATAAATACCCCGAAACTACCTGATGAGATGAAGAAAAAACTATCACTGGGCAGCCATGCAAGGGTCTTCACCATTGATGCAAGCAAGATATCAATTGAGTGTATCGGCAGGCATATACCGAATACGCCGATGCTCGGTGCAATGGCAAAGGCAACAGGTGTAGTAAGTGTTGATGCACTGACAGATGACTTTAAAGAGAACTATGCAAAGAAATATAGTCCAAAGGTTATAGAGGGAAATATTAGTGCTATCAGGCATGGCTTTGAACAGGTAAGGGAGGGCTAGACGACATTCTGCGAATGTCGAATTGTAAATTGAAGATTGAAAATTGGGAATTTGAAAATGTTTATAAAATTTAAAATCTAATATTTACAATTTTCATTTTACAATTTGAGCGAAGCGAACAAAGGGAGGGCTGATGAAAAGGGGCTGGAAAGAGACGCCAATAAGGGGCATTATACTTGAGGCAGGCAGTTCCCATGATTATGCAACAGGCGGATGGCGGAAAATAAAGCCTGTCCTTGACAGTGCAAAGTGTATAGACTGTATGCTCTGCTGGGTCTTCTGCCCTGATTCTGCTGTTATAGTTGAAAATGGAAAGATGCTCGGCTTTGACCTTGAACACTGCAAAGGGTGCGGTATATGTGCAGAGGAATGTCCTGACAAGGTCAAGGCAATCACAATGCTTGCAGAGGAAGAAGAGGAGGAGATAGCATGACTGCAGAAAAAAAGGCTAAATGCTCTACAGGGCTTACAGGAAACATCGCTGTTGCCTATGCAATGAAGCAAATCAACCCTGATGTAGTCGCAGCGTATCCCATAACCCCTTCAACAACTGTTGTAGAAGAATTTTCCAGTTATGTTGCAGATGGCGCTGTTACCACAGAATTAATTACAGTTGAAAGCGAGCATTCTGCTATGAGCGCATGCATAGGCGCTGCTGCGGCAGGCGCAAGGGTTATGACAGCCACTTCTTCGCAGGGTCTTGCACTTATGTGGGAGATGCTTTATATCGCATCGGGCATGAGGCTTCCTATTGTTATGACATGCGTGAATAGGGCATTGTCAGCGCCTTTAAATATCCACTGCGACCATTCTGATTCAATGGGCGCAAGGGATTCGGGCTGGATTCAACTTTATTCAGAGACTGTTCAGGAGGCATACGATAATGTCGTACAGGCTGTAAGGATTGCAGAGCATGGGAATTTGCTGCTTCCTGTAATGGTCTGCCTTGACGGGTTCATCACAAGCCATTCCATTGAAAATCTCTGTGTCTTTGATGATGACACTGTAAAGGGTTTTATAGGTGAATACAAACTAAATCAGCCGTCGCTTCTGGATGTTGAACACCCCACATCATACGGCGCGGTAGCACTGCCTGATTCATATATAGAGAGCAGGAGACAACTGGCAGAGGCAATGATAAATGCAAAGGATGTTATAACGGATGTTGCAAAGGAGTATGAAAAGGTGTCAGGCAGGCATTACGGACTTATGGAAAGGTATATGATGGATGATGCAGATGCGGCAATAGTCATAATGAGTTCTGCTGCAGGCACAACAAAGGTTGCTGTGGATGAGATGAGGAAAAGGGGATTAAAGGTCGGGCTTTTAAAACCAAGGGTCTTCAGACCATTCCCATATATTGAAATTGCGGATGCCCTTAAAAATATAAAGTCTGTTGCAGTCCTTGACAGGGCTGACTCTTACAGTTCATTTGGCGGACCATTATTTACAGAAATCAGGTCATCTTTATACGAACTTGACAAGAGACCAAAAATCATCAGCAGGATTTTCGGTCTGGGCGGCAGGGAATATGGTGTTCAGGATGCTGTCAAGATATTTGAAGAACTTTTGAAAATAAAGGAAACAGGCAAGGTTGATAAATTGTATAACTATATAACTGTGAGGGAATAAATGGCTACTTTAAAAGAACTTACAGGTAAAAAGGAATTATTTGCAGGCGGGCACCGTCTATGTTCAGGGTGCGGCATACCGCCTATAGTAAGACTGATACTTCGGTCAACCGAGCACCCCATTGTTGCATCAACTGCAACAGGGTGTCTTGAGGTGGGCACCAGCATATATCCATATACATCATGGAGGATACCGTGGATACATAGTGCATTTGAAAACACTGCTGCAACCATCAGCGGGATTGAGACAGCATACAGGGCATTAAAAAAAAGAGGCAGACTTCCTGCTGATAAGGAAATAAAGTTTGTTGCATTCGGCGGTGACGGCGGCACCTATGACATAGGGCTTCAGGCTTTATCAGGTGCTTTGGAAAGGAGACACTCTTTCCTCTATGTGTGTTATGACAACGGGGCATACATGAACACAGGTATCCAGAGGTCAAGTTCAACCCCATTCGGTGCAAACACAACCACATCACCTGTCGGAGAGGTAATACCCGGAAAACAGGAATTCAGGAAAGACCTTACAAAAATCGTAATTGCCCACAATGTTCCATATGCGGCACAGGCATCACCGCATAACTGGAAAGACCTGAACAACAAGGCACAGAAGGCACTGGCAATAAATGGGCCTACATTTTTAAATATTATTTCACCCTGTCCGCTCGGCTGGTATACAAAGCCTGAAGAATCCATAGAGATTGCAAAGGTCGCTGTAGATACATGCTTCTGGCCGCTTTATGAAGTTGAAAACAGCATATTAAAGGTCAATTATAAACCAAAGGAAAAAAGAGCAATAGAAGACTGGCTCAAGATGCAGGGAAGGTTTAAGCATTTATTCTTACCGAACAACAAATGGATGATTGACAAATTTCAGGAATATATCAATAAAGAATGGGAAAGACTTTTAATGCTTGATGGAAAGCAGGTGTAAGTTTCAGATAAGAAGGTTTTTTTAAGTCCCCAAAAATAGACATTGATTTTTGGGGAAAGTCAAATAACCTTGACAATACCATCTTATCTGTTACAATCTGATATCCGATTTATGTGCCTAATATTTTTATTTTAACTATTTTTGCATAGAGGAGGGGGTGAAAAATGAATGCCGGGTATTAGGGTTAAAGACAACGAGTCATTTGAGAGTGCCCTTAAAAGGTTTAAAAAACAGTGTGAAAAGGCAGGGATACTCTCTGAGATTAAAAAACGGGAACATTATGAAAAACCGAGTGTAAAAAAGAAAAAAAAGACAATTGCAGCAAGGAAACGGGCTGCAAAGAAGGTTAAAAGAAGAGAGTTTTAAAGATGCCGCTAAGAGAAGATTTGATAAATCAGATGAATCAGGCTGCAAAGTCACAGAATAAAGGGAAACTTGGAACATTACGGTTTATTCTTGCAGCAGTAAAAAACAAAGAAATAGAACTTAAGAAAAGGGAAAGCGGACTATCTGACGAGGAGATTATTTATGTAATCTCCAGCATGATAAAGCAGAGGCTTGATTCTATTGAGCAGTTTCAAAAAGGGGGGCGTGAGGACCTTGTCCAAAAGGAATTAGCAGAACTTGCTATCCTTAAAACATTCATGCCCCCTCAACTCTCCAGAGAAGAGGTAATAACAATTGTCGAGCAAACTGCAGTCAATATAAATGCAGCAGGACTTCGCGACATGGGAAGGCTTATGAAAGAGGTAATGCCAAAACTTATCGGCAAGGCAGATGGGAAATTGATAAGTGATGCAGTAAAAGAGGTGCTAGCTTCATTGCAGCATTAACCGCCAATCACAGTTTCTAACCCTTCTATAATCTCTTTTATCCGTTCTGGCTTTATTTTCAAGGATGCCCTATTTACAATAAGTTTACTTGTAACCCTCATGATTTCTTCAACCTCAACAAGACCATTCTTCTTGAGTGTCTCACCTGTTGATACAAGGTCAACAATCCTTTCAGACAAACCAAGTATCGGTGCAAGCTCAATTGAACCATAAAGTTTTATAATATCAACCTGAATGCCTTTATCTAAAAAATATTTGAGCGTAATATTTGGATATTTGGTTGCTACCCTTATATGTGTCCAGTGGTGAGGATTATCCTTTTTGCCAAGTTCCTTTGGCTCTGCAACTATCATTTTGCAAAAGCCTATGCCCATATCAATGGGTTCGTAGACATCCCTGCCCTGTTCAAGGAGAACATCCCTGCCGACTATACCCATGTCTGCAGCACCGTATTCAACATAGGTCGGCACATCCTGTGCCCTTACAACCATAAATTTCACATTAGATTTTTTATCTTCAAAAATGAGTTTTCTGCTGTCATCAAGTATGCCCTTTACCTGTATGCCAATCTTTTTAAAGAGACTAACTGCCTCTTTCATTACCCGTCCCTTTGGCAAGGCTATTGTCAATGGTTCTTGTATTTTCTTTAAAGATTTCATATCTGTATTATTTGAGTATTAGTTGAGTGTGTAATTTAGCATGGTAGTGTCGTATTGTCAATCAATTGGAAAACCACCCAAAAATAGACATTGATTTTTGGGGAAACCACTGTAATTTAAAAATTTATGCATATTTATGTTGACTAGGATTGTTAAAAGTTGTATTAAATAGTTGTTAAGATATTATCCCTAATTATTGCTTCTTATTAACCCTTTTAACTTAATCCAGCGAGGTTAAGAAAGGGAGAATATGACAAATAGAATAACAAAAAAAGTATCCGATACCTCCTTGTCCAAAAGGGCTTGGGGGTATTTTTTTGTCTCAAACCCGAAGGCTTGAGTGGCTGTAACTCAAGGCTTTAGCCTTGATTGAGGAAAATATTATGACTAAAAAAAATGTGCTGGATACAAAGGGTGTAGAAAGGGCAATGGTAAGAATAGCCCATGAAATCATTGAGAAGAACAAAGGCATTAAGGATATTGTCCTGCTAGGTATTCCTACCAGAGGGGTTTATCTTGCCAAAAGGATAAATAAAATCTTGAAAAATGCGGAGGGAATTGAACTGCCTGTTGGCAGCGTTGATGCAACTCCTTATAGAGACGATATTGGAATTAAAAAGGAACAGCCTGCATTAAAGGA
>JACRPW010000045.1:0-10185 GCA_016223005.1 Deltaproteobacteria bacterium
AGTTTGAAAACAAAAAGATAGAGCAGTTGCAGAAAGATGTCGCGGAACAGATGAACTTCAAGGTTACATTCCACAAACTTGAATTATACGGACTTTGCAAAGACTGCTCTGCCCCACATATCTGATAAAAGATGTCCTGCCTTGTGATTTGATACTATAAAATAGTGTTTCTTGGCGGTCCCAACGGGATTCGAACCCGTGTTTTAGCCTTGAGAGGGCCACGTCCTAGGCCTCTAGACGATGGGACCATGTGGATTTGTTTCACTGCAAGATATAAAAAACATATTATCTATATCTATTTCTTTTCTACTTGTCAACAGAGAACACAGACCCAAAAATAGACATTGATTTTTACGGACAGACTATCTTATGCAACAGTTGTCAGCCCTATGATAAGGATTACGCTGATTATTGTGCCTATCACTGTTGTGAATATCTCAAATGTCTTCATTTTTCATTACCTCCTTATTGTATTTGATTATATGTTATATCAATATCTGTGCCAATTTTTATTATTTTTAATAACTCGTTGCTTTTACTAAATAATTACGCAAAAGGCTGCACTATACGAAAAACCTAATATCATTTCATTTATGAAACATATTTATTATGAAACATTATTATTATTATATTTAAAAGAGTTACACTATTGTTTCATATATGAAATATTTCTTTTATGAAACATATATCTTGACTTTTGATATATCTTGGTTTATATTAACCTCAAAAACTGGTATGGGAATAAAAAAAATTGAATTTATCTGGAGCAGGCGATGCGCGATGCGATTGTAAGGTATCTATTATAAAAGATTAACAGGGGGTTAAAATGATACAGCCAGCAGCCATTGCGCCCAAAGAAGTTATAATAAACAGTGATACAATACTTAACAGCCTTGCAGATGGTGTTGTTGTAATATCCAGCAGCCGCCGTATACTTTATATAAATAAAGCGGCAAAGGAACTCTTTACAATCGCAGGGGATGAAAATATGGAAGGCAGGATATGCAGGGAGGTTATACATCACTCTAACTGCTCCCTGTGCTGCCTTATGACAACAGCGGTAAATACAGGTGAAGAGATACATAACAAAGAGGTAACAATAGGCAAAGGCGATAAGACAGTTACGCTCAGCGTAAATGCAGCCCTTTTAAAGGATGAGGCAGGCAAGACCATAGGCGCTGTTGAGGTGTTTAGAGATATTTCCCTGCTAAAAGAACTCAAGCAGGAATTAAGGGATAAATATTCATTTGAGGGGATTATCGGCAAGAACTATAAGATGCACGAGATATATGAACTCTTGCGAGAGGTTGCGCCCACAAAGACAACTGTCCTCATAGAAGGGGAAAGCGGCACAGGCAAGGAACTCATTGCCAATGCAATCCACAATGCAAGCCCCAGAAAGGACAAGTCTTTCATAAAGGTCAACTGCGCTGCTTTGGCAGAGGGAGTGCTTGAGAGCGAACTATTCGGTCATGTCAAAGGCGCATTCACTGGCGCTATAGCGGATAAACCGGGCAGGTTTGAAATGGCAAACGGCGGAACAATATTTCTGGATGAGATAGGCGATATAACGCAGCATACACAGGTAAAACTTTTAAGGGTTTTGCAGGAGTCTACCTTTGAAAGGGTCGGCGGCACAAAGACAATAAAGGTTGATGTGAGGCTCATTACTGCAACAAATAAAAATCTAAAGACGCTGGTTGAGGAAGGTAAATTCCGCGAAGACCTTTATTACCGCTTAAAGGTAATGCCTGTTACGCTCCCGCCTCTCCGTGAAAGAAAGGACGATATACCGCTTCTTGTTTCACACTTTATTACAAGGTTCAATAAAGATATGGGAAAGAATATATCCGGCATTTCACCGTCTGCAATGGAAATACTGATGGCATATAATTACCCCGGCAACATAAGGGAACTGGAACATATCATAGAGCATGGATTCGTAAGGTGCTCAGCGGACACTATCCTGCCAGAACACATGCCAAAGGATATGCAGAGGCCTGCGCAAGACATCATAAGCAAGGCGATCAAAACAGAAAGACCACTTGATGCACTTGAAAGGGAGACAATAATCCGTCTCCTTGAAGAATCCAACTGGAAGATAAAAGACTGCGCCAACAAACTTAAGATAAGCAGAATTACGTTGTGGAGAAAGATGAAGGAATTAGGGATAAAAAAGGGGGCATGCTAATCCTTAATCAAAAAAAGCGGTTGCATTTTTTGACAAATTGGTCTCCCCTCAATATCATCTATCCTATATGGTTACTACTATATGAATTCACTAACTTTTTTAGCAATATTTATATCCAATCCAACACCACTGTGAATAATCTATTTTTTGAAAAATGACCCAAAAATAGACATTGATTTTTGGGGAAACCTGCCTGTCTGCCGTGCCAACGGCACAGGCAGGCAGGTTTGTCCAATAGCGAGGTTTTTAATCGCTATTTTATGCAATGATAAAGGTATTGACGATGGAAATACATTTATTATATAGTTAATTCAAAACCACATAACACCGCAGCCAAATCGTAGCAAAAATTATCTGAGCGGAGCATGTCTTAATAATTCATCCATAATAGAAACAGGAGAGTATATAGATGCAAAAGAAAAAGGTAATACGCGAGACCATAGAGGCAATAGTTGTTGCCCTTATATTGGCACTCACAATAAGGACATTTGTTATACAGGCATTTAAGATACCGTCAAGTTCAATGGAGCCTACACTTTTAATCGGCGACCATATACTTGTCAACAAGTTCATATATGGGATACCTGTGCCATTTACTGATATAAAACTTGTGCCATTTACAAAGCCAGAAAGGTGGGATGTGGTTGTATTCAAATTTCCGGTAGATAAAAGCAAAGACTACATAAAAAGGGTTGTTGCCATAGAAGGTGAAACAATTGAAATAAAAGACAAAAAGATACTTATTAACGGCAAAGATGTTGCAGACCCTTATGGTGTTCACAGGGACCCAGATATCTTTACAGGAGAGGCAAGACATAGGGATAATTTCGGTCCGTACACAGTCCCTGATAATTCCATATTTGTGATGGGTGATAATAGGGATTCAAGTTATGATTCAAGGTTCTGGGGTATAGTGAAACTGGAAGAGATAAGGGGCAAGGCATTTATTATCTACTGGTCATGGAATTCAAATGAGCATTGGATGAGGTTTGACAGACTTACAAAGTGGATAAGGTAGAAAATAATCACTCATCATCCATTGCCTTTAACGGTATATCGAAATTTGCATACACATTCTGCACATCGTCCAAATCTTCAAGTTCTTCCATAAGTCTCAAGATCTGCTGAGCCTCTTTGCCTTCAAGTTTTATATTATTTTTAGGAATCATACTTATCTCTGCCACTGTATATTTAATACCCTTTTTATCAAATATATCCTTTACTGAATGGAAGTCCGACGGTGAGGCATATACCTCAAAGACCTTGTCCTCATCGTTTGTTATAACATCCTCTGCACCTGCATCAAGCGCCATCTCCATAAGTTTATCCTCTGAAATGGATGACATGTCAAATGTAAGCATACCCTTTTTATCAAACATCCATACCACAGAACCTGCTTCTGCAAGCCTTCCGTTGTGAGCGGTAAATGCATGCCTCACCTCTCCTGCTGTCCTGTTCTTGTTTTCTGTCATTACAAGCACCAATACTGCAATGCCTCCCGGACCATAACCTTCATAGAAAAACTCTTCGTAATTAACATCCTCCAATTCTCCTGTGCCTTTTTTTATTGCCTTGTCTATATTGTCAGAAGGCACATTTTCAGCCTTTGCCTTGTCAATAGCAGTGCGAAGACGCGGATTGCCCGACGGATCGCTGCCTGTCTTTGCAGCAACCATTATCTCTCTGATGAGTTTTGTGAATACCTTACCCTTACGGACATCTGACTTTGCCTTTTTATGCTTTATGTTAGCCCATCTGGAATGTCCTGACATGAGTTACCTCAAATAGATTGGTTTAAAAGTATTGTTTATGTATCAGTTTAAATATAGGGAGTCAAGTCAGTATATCACCCATGTCAGTAAGATTTTAGGTTGATTATAGCATTTGCATAGGATAAAATCTATCCGTGCAGATAAAAATCTCTACATGGTTTATTAAGATTATCTTGCCCTTGCTTTTTATTGCATCTTCTGTCAGCGCATCAGATGATTTATCTATCGGCAGGATGAGGGTTAGTATCTGGCCCGAATATGATGACCCGGGTGTGCTTGTTATATACGACGGCAGATTTAAGGATGACACTTCGTTTCCTGCGGAGGCTGTGTTTTATATACCAAAAGGGGCTTCTATAAGCGATGCGTGCAGCCTTTCGCCAAAGGGTCAGCACTTCTGCCAGTTAAAAAAAAAAAAAAATGCAGGGGATGTGGATGAGGTGAGACTTAAACTACCTTTTCCAAATTTTTATTTAAGTTTTCATGTGAATCCGTTTAAAGAAGAGGCAAAGGGCAAAGGGCAAAGGGCAAAGGGCAGGAAGGCATTTGATTACATTGTAAAGACAACCCATGCCATAGACAAACTTGAGGTTGATATTCAAAAACCTTTAAGGGCAGAGGATTTTAAAATCACTCCCCAATCAACAGAAAAAAGGGGATTTAAGGGATTTGAACATTATGACTATGTTTATGAAAATGTCCAAGAGGGACAGGAGATTAAGTTTAATGTCAGTTATGCAAAAAATGACAGCCAGCCGTCTCAAGATATAAAATATTCGCGGATGACAGAACCAAAGGTCTTCGGCTCTCCATTTGAGGAGAGGAAAAGATTTTCAAGAACCATGCTCTTGGCAGGGATTGCAGGTCTTCTTGTGCTGGCAGGAATGCTTATGCTGGTGTTTAGGAAGAGGAAGGTATGAATAATCTTAAATTTCAAATTTCAAATTTCAAATTCTTAATGTTTTTACTGTTTACTGTTCACTGTTCACTGTTCACTGCATCAGTTGCCTTTGCAGAGACCGTAGGAGAGATTGCAAAGGAACTCGCATGCCCATGTGAATGTCCTCTTGTGCTTGAGGACTGCAATATGTCATGCGGTCTTGACTGGAAAGACCAAATCGGCGAAATGCTCAAACAGGGCAAAACAAAACAGGAAATCATAAAATACTTTGTGGATAAATACGGAGATAATGCCAAAATCACGCCAATGCAGCGCATTCACGGCAAGTTTTATCAATATACAAGGGGCTTTGATACTCTGGAGTGGGGTATTTTCTGGGGTGTCATAGCGGTCTGGGTTCTTGCCATATTCTTTGGAATCTATCTTTTAACCAGAAGGTTTATGAGAAAGGGCGGCAAGGCTTGAAGCAGTTTTTTACAGCCTTTGTCATTTTTGCATTTTTTATTTCGGCAACTGCCATTGTCCTCTTCCTGTTTTTTGTTGATACAAGCCCCGTGTCAAAAGGAGAGTTTATTTATACAAAGACACGTCTTGCCTTATTCAGACACACAGGTTTAAATACCTTAAAAGAAGGGGATGAAAGACTTTTGTATGAATCATCCTGCGCAAGAAAATGCCACTCAAGGGATGTGGTTGAAAGGACAAGGCATACAGCAAGGGAATGGGAGGCTGTCATCCAAAGGATGAGGTTTGTAAATAAGGCAGATGTCAGAGAAAAAGAGGGGAGAGTAATCCTTAAATACCTCCAGAAGAATTTTTTAAGCAGCACGCCGACCATACTTTCGCCTGAGGCGAATAAATATCTAAAACAGTATCTCTGGAGGAGCGACTTTGGAGAAAGCGACCTTTATGTGGATATAATCTACACACCTGTAGTCTATCATACACTTACCAGTGGAACAGGGGAGGCGCTTGGTTATAAGGTTGATGAGTATGCTGTTTTTATGGTGTATCTTAATACCCACCAGAGCAAACTTCTCCCTTTTCAGATGGAAAATCTGACAATTCTTCGTGATGAAACAGGAAAAGAATATAAGCCAATTTCATGGAAGGTTACTTATGAAAGCGGAGACCTGCACCACAGAGAGGGTGTGCTTGTCTTTCCAAAGGTAAAAACTGACAAAGGTTTTTTAGAGATTGTTTTAAAGGATTTGCCCGGGCAAAAGGAAAGGCTCTTTAGGTGGGATTTGCCAATACCAGAAATGCAGAGGATTAGGGGTTAGTTAAGAGATGTCAAATAAGGCAGTCATCTTCCTTTCCACTGGTTTTTATACAGGGTATTCGCCGATTGCGCCGGGGACAGTTGGAACAATTCTGGGCATACCTTTAGGCATCTTTCTCTCAAGGTTTAACACGATAAGCCAGATGCTGGTTATTGTTATATTGTTTTTTGTCTTTTCTTTTATTTCAGGAAAGGCAGAGGAGATTTTAGGGAAAAAGGATGCAAGCACGATTGTGTGCGATGAGATACTTGGTTTTTTAGCGGCAATGTTTTTAATCCCATATGCCTTTTTTAATATAATTGCCGTATTTTTTTTATTCAGGCTTTTTGATATATGGAAGCCGTTTCCTATCCGCATGATTGAGAACAGAATAAAAAGCGGTTATGGCATTATCCTTGATGATGTAATTGCAGGGGTTTATGCGAATGCTGTGTTAAGGATAGCGTTTTGGGTTGTAGAAAGATAAATTATTGCCTTCAGTATAGAAATTTTATTAGGAATTCTTTGAGGAGGCATTACGAATCATCATATTGAACAAGAAATTGGCGAACTTCTCGTTAGGCACGGTTTAACCCTTGCCGCTGCAGAGTCATGCACAGGGGGGCTAATAGGCAGTTTAATAACCAATGTGCCGGGGAGTTCAGCATATTTTATCGGCGGTGTGATTGCATACAGCAATAAGATAAAAACAGGCATCTTAAATGTTTCCCCTGAAACCCTTAATAAATGTGGTGCAGTTAGTAAAGAGACTGCACAGGAGATGGCAGGGGGAATAAGGGATTTATTCAATGTTGATATAGGTCTTGCAGTTACAGGCATAGCAGGTCCTGACGGCGGAACAAAAGAAAAGCCTGTTGGAATGGTTTATATTGCCTTATCTGCCGGGAAAGACATAATGAGCAAAAAGTTTTTGTTTAAAGGCGTAAGGAGGGAAATAAAGACGCAGGCAGCGGAAGACGCCTTGCTTATGCTTAAAAATTATCTTATGGAAAAGTATAAGGGATAAATATATAATGCGATCGTTTATTGCTATAGATTTGCCCGAAGTTTTTATAAAAAAGATTAAAGTCTTGCAGGATAAACTAAAAAGGGATTGCAAGGCAAAGGTTTCGTGGTCGGCGCCTGAAAATATCCATCTGACGCTGAAATTTCTAGGCGAGGTTCAAGAGGTTCAACTTGACGCAATCACAACAGCAATCAAAAATACCTGTATTGGCATAAATAGGTTTGAACTTTCAGTAAATGGCATTAATGGTTTTCCAAATCTAAATAGCCCTAGGGTTATATGGCTTGGGATAAAGACCTGCGGCAATCTTCTTCAGACTATATATGAAAGGCTTGAGGCAGTGCTTGCAGATTTGGGCTTTGAAAAAGAAAAAAGGAGATTTAGTCCTCACCTTACTCTTGGAAGGATAAGAGAGCCTGATAAGGAAACCGATTTTAAGGGAATACTTGCTCATGTTAAGGATGCTGAACTTGGCGAGTTTATAGCGGATGGGATTGTTCTTTATAAAAGCGAATTAAATCCAAAAGGCGCTGTTTATACAAAATTATATGAATGCCCCCTCACCCCTTCAACACCACTCAAGGTGGTGTTGAAGCCTTTCCCCGATGGGGAGAGGGAAAAGGAGAGGGGAAAGAGGAGGAGAGACTATGGCTCAATCAGACAAGAGTAAGGCAATTGATTTAGCAATAAGCCAGATTGAAAAGCAGTTCGGCAAGGGTTCTAGAATGAAACTGGGCACGGAAACTCCAATTGCTGATGTGCCAATAATATCTACAGGTTCACCAGCGCTGAATATAGCACTTGGGATTGGCGGTGTGCCAAGGGGCAGGGTTGTTGAGATATTTGGACCAGAATCTTCAGGAAAGACAACATTATCACTGCACATTGTGGCTGAGGCACAGAAAAGCGGGGGCACTGCTGCATTTATAGACGCTGAACATGCCCTGGATATTGCATATGCTAAAAAACTTGGTGTAAAGACAGAAGACCTTCTCATATCACAGCCTGATACAGGGGAGCAGGGGCTTGAAATTGCAGAGACACTTGTCAGAAGCGGTGCTATGGATGTCATTGTTATTGACTCTGTTGCTGCATTAACGCCAAGGGCAGAGATTGAAGGTGAAATGGGCGACAGCCACATGGGTCTTCAGGCAAGGCTTATGAGTCAGGCACTCAGAAAACTTACAGCAACAATAAGCAAGTCAAAGACCTGCATGATATTCATAAATCAAATCAGGCATAAAATCGGTGTGATGTTCGGAAACCCTGAAACCACTACAGGCGGCAATGCCCTGAAATTTTATGCGTCGGTCCGAATGGATATAAGGAGGATAGGGGCAATAAAACAGGGTGAGGATGTGGTTGGAAACAGGACAAAGGTAAAGGTGGTCAAAAATAAACTTGCACCACCATTCAAGGATGCAGAGTTTGATATACTGTATAATGAAGGCATATCAAAGGAAGGGGACATCATTGACATAGGTGTCAATGCAGGCGTGATTGAAAAAAGCGGTGCATGGTATTCTTATGCCGGGCAGAGGATAGGGCAAGGCAGAGAATCTGCAAGACTCTTCCTCAAAGGTAATCCAAAGACTGCTTTGGAAGTAGAAAAAAAGGTGTTTGAACATTTTGGATTATCCCAAAAAGAATAAAGATGGCTAATATTGATATTAACACAATACTAAACCTCGCTGTAAAGGAAAAGGCATCTGATGTGCATCTGAAGGCAGGTATTCCCCCTGTAGTGCGAATCTGCGGGAGTCTGACACCAGTAAAAAATTTAGAAAAACTTACACCTGACTGGATTTTAAAGACAGCAATGCAAATCTTAAGTGAACCGCAAAAAGAAGCACTTCAGAAAAATTTGCAGATAGATTTTGCATACAATGTGTCTGAACTTGGCAGGTTCAGGGTAAACATATTCAGACAAAAGGGGGGAGTGAGCATAGCATTAAGGGTCATACCAGCAGTAGTCCATTCGTTTGATAATTTACATATCCCTGAAATAATAAAGAAAATAGCAGCGGAACAGCGGGGTCTTGTCCTTGTAACAGGTATTACAGGAAGCGGTAAATCCACTACCCTTGCAGCAATCATTGATTATATAAATTCAAACAGGACAAGCCATATTATCACCGTAGAAGACCCAATAGAATTTATCCACAAGGATAAAAGGTGTATAATAAATCAGCGGGAGATTGGAACAGATGCCATCTCGTTTGCAGATGCCCTTCGCGGTGCGCTCAGACAGGACCCCGATGTTATAATGGTAGGAGAGATGAGGGATATGGAAACCATAGAGATTGCACTCACGGCAGCAGAAACAGGTCATCTTGTCCTATCAACACTCCATACAATAGATGCGTTAGAGACAATTAACCGTATAATATCTGTTTTTCCACCACATCAGCATCAGCAGATAAGGGTTCAACTGGCAGGTGTGATAAAGGCAATTATCTCTCAAAGACTTATGCCCATGAAAGACGGCAAAGGGAGGGTACCTGCAATAGAGATAATGGTGTCAACGGCATTCGTAAGAGAGTGTATTGAAGATAAGGACAAGACAAAGTCCATACATGATGCAATAGCAAAGGGTTATACAACCTACGGTATGCAGACATTTGACCAGTCTATATTCTTCCTCCTTAACAAAAACTACATAACTTATGAAGAGGCTTTGAGGCAGGCAAGTAACCCTGATGATTTTGCATTACTGGCACAGGGAATAACATCAACCAGCGATATGAAATGGAGTGATATTGAAAGTAATAAAAAAGGCGAAAGAGGGACACAATTTGATATAGAGAGGTTTTAGGTGAGTGAAGATGCCGTTACAAAGGCAAAAAATCTTGCACTGAAACTCCTTTCCTATAGCCAAAAAAGTGAAAGAGATATTGTTGGAAAATTAAAGGCAAAGGGATTTGATGAAAAAACAATTACCTGTGCAGTGGAGGAACTTAAATCATTTAGTCTTATTGATGATAGAAGATTTGCTATTGGGTGGGCAAGGGCAAAGGTTAAGCACAATCTTT
>JACRPW010000045.1:10230-41434 GCA_016223005.1 Deltaproteobacteria bacterium
TTGGGGTAGAAACAGGATAATAAACGGACTCATAGAAAAGGGTATTGCAAAGGATACAGCGAACACCGCACTTGAAGAGGTGGAGCATGAAATAAGCGAAGAAGAGACAATAAAAAAGGCATTTGAGAAATGGCTTAAAAGACAGGGGCATGGGTCAAGAGACAAGGGTCAGGAAAAAGAAAAACCAAAGGCGTTCAGGCACCTTATATCAAGGGGTTTTCAGCCGTCCCTTATAAACCAGACATTAAATAAATACTACAAACAAACAGGAGAGGATTTTGACAACAGCATCTGAAATCAGAAAACTCTTTCTTGAGTATTTTAAGAAAAATGGGCACACCATTGTTGAAAGTTCCTCCCTTGTGCCAAAGGGGGACCCAACACTTTTATTTACAAATGCAGGCATGGTGCCTTTCAAAAGCGTGTTTTTGGGCGAGGAAACCCGTTCATATAAAAGGGCTGCATCAAGTCAAAGATGCATGAGGGCAGGGGGAAAACACAATGACCTTGAGAATGTAGGAAGGACTGCAAGGCATCATACATTTTTTGAGATGCTTGGCAATTTTTCATTTGGCGATTATTTCAAAAAAGAGGCAATCAGGTTCGCGTGGAATTTTATTATTAAAGAGGCATGCCTTGCTAAAAACAGGTTATGGGTTACTGTGTTTAAGGAAGATGATGAGGCATTTGCTCTATGGGAAAATGAAACAGGCATATCAAAAGACCGTATTGTAAGGCTTGGTGAAAAGGACAACTTCTGGGCAATGGGTGATTCGGGTCCTTGCGGGCCATGTTCAGAGATTCTAATAGACCAAGGGAAAGATGTCGGATGCGGCAGACCTACATGCGCAGTTGGCTGCGACTGCGACAGGTTTCTTGAAATCTGGAATCTTGTGTTCATGCAATACAACAGGGATGTTAAAGGCAAACTTACCCCTCTGCCAAAACCGAGCATTGATACAGGCATGGGACTTGAAAGGCTTTCAGCAGTGATGCAGGGGAAAAAGAGCAACTATGACACAGACCTGTTTATGCCAATAATCAAAACAGCAGAAGAACTCTGCGGCAAGACATACGGCAAAAACGAAAAGCACAATGTTTCAATGAGGGTAATTGCAGACCATTCAAGGGCAGCGGCATTTTTAATTACTGACGGCATTATGCCGAGTAACGAGGGAAGGGGATATGTGTTAAGAAGGGTGATAAGGAGGGCGTGCAGGCATGGTAAACTACTTGGCTTAAGAGAGCCCTTTCTTTATAAAACAGCAGGGACTGTAATAGATATTATGAGGTCTGCATATCCTGAGTTGGACAAGGCAGAGGAGACTGTTGCAAGGGCAATAGTCGTAGAAGAAGAGAGATTTCTGCAAACCCTTGAAAACGGCTTAAACATCCTTGAGCATGAAATTTCCGCACTAAAACATAATAATAAGAAAACTCTATCTGGCGATGTCGCATTTAAACTCTATGATACCTACGGCTTTCCGTTTGACCTGACAGTGAATATACTTAAAGAAGATGGATTTTCAGTTGATGAACATGGTTTTAATATGGCAATGGAGGAGCAGAGGCTCAAGGCTAGGGAGGCATGGAAGGGTTCAGGTGAGGAAAAGACATCTGAACTTTATAAGAAACTTTTATCCAAAGGTGTTTCATCAAGATTTGTTGGATATAATATAGATGCTGCATCTTCAAAGGTTATTTGCATTATAAAAAGTGGTGAAATAGTTGAACAGGCAGGACAGGATGACAAGGTTGAAATTATTACTGCTGAGACCCCGTTTTATGGTGAATCAGGCGGACAAGTTGGGGACATAGGCAGGTTAATTGCTAATGGTTTGACCGTTGAGGTTATAGATACAAAAAAACCTCTGCCTGACATAATAGTGCATTATGCAATTATAAAAGAAGGTGAACTAAGGACAGGGGATGATGTGGAACTCCTTCCTGATATAAATGTAAGGAAGTCTGTAAGCATGAATCATTCTGCAACACACATTCTGCACACAGTCTTGAGAAAGACACTTGGAGGGCATGTCCGACAGGCAGGTTCGCTTGTAACACCAATCAGATTAAGATTTGATTTCAACCATTTTTCAGGATTGACTAGAGACGAATTAAGGCAGATTGAATCTCAAGTGAACAGGATGATTCGTGAAAACATGCCTGTATCAACAGAAAGCATCCCTTACAATGAGGCAATAGAAAAGGGCGCCACAGCGTTTTTTGGAGAGAAGTATGGAGATGTTGTAAGACTTGTTAGCGCAGGTGATTTCAGCAAGGAACTCTGCGGAGGCATCCATGTTAGAAATACAGGTGAAATCGGACTTTTTAAGATTATAAGCGAATCATCAATTGCAGCAGGTATAAGAAGGATAGAGGCAGTTACAGGTGAAGAGGCGGAGAGATGTATACATGCGCAGGAAGATATTATTGCAGAGGCAGCATCTGTTTTAAAGACTACATCAAAGGAATTAATTGACAGAATCAACAAACTCATCCAGACCCAGAAACAGATTGAAAAAGACATGGAAAGGCTGAAGGCTAAAGGCGAAATTACTGCTGATGAGATGCTTGATAAGGTTAAGACTATTAGCAATATAAAAGTATTCGCAAGCAGGGTTGCAGTTGAAAAGACAGATGAGTTAAAGGAAATCGCAGACAGAATAAGGCAGAAACTCGGTTCAGGAATCGTTGCAATTGGAGGCGAGAATGACGGCAGGGCAACGATACTTGTTGCTATGACAAAGGATTTAACAAACAGGTTTAATGCAGGAGATATTATTAAAGAGATTACGCCGATAATCGGCGGCAAGGGCGGCGGAAGACCTGACATCGCCCAGGGCGGCGGCAGTAACCCTGAAAAACTTAACGAGGCGCTGGAAAGGGTGTATGAAATAGTCAAGTCTAATGTAGGGGCTTGATGCTGGATTATCAAGCCTGAATAATAAATATGGAAAGACAAATTATAGAAAGATTATGCGGTATGCTAACAGGCAAGGCAGATGAATGGGAGATATTCTATTCCAAGCAGAACGGCATCAGCATAGAGGCAAAGGATGGTGCTGTTGAATCAATGAAGGCATCCTGCAATAAAGGAATAGGAATAAGGACATTAAAAGACAAAAGGCTCGGCTTTTCATTCACTACAGATTTATCTGCTCATGCCATTGCTAACATAGTTGAAAATGCGATTAGTTCAGGAACGGCTGTTGCCAGTGATGAATTTTATGCCTTGCCTTTACCAACTGAAATGGAATCTAAAGACCTTGGACTCTATGATAAGTCAGTCAAAGACACACCTGAAAGCAGAAAGATAGAAAGGGCCATTTTCTTGGAAAAGGCAGCAATGTCTTTTGACAAAAGGATAAAAAGGGTAAGAAATGCCGTATATGGCGAAACAACCCTTGAATCCTGCCTCCTTAATTCCAAAGGTGTAAAGATTACAGACACGAAGACCTTTATATCAGCCAGTATAATGGCAATGGCAGAAGAAAATAGTGATGCACAGATGGGATGGGAAATGGATTTTTCCCATTTTGCAGATGATATTGATGCAGCAAAGGTCGGAAAAGGTGCTGCGAAACGGGCGGTTTCTATGCTCGGTGCAAAGGAGATAAAAAGCATTAAATGCCCTGTTGTGCTTGAAAACTCTACAGTTGTTGAATTTCTTGAATGTCTTGCACCTTCGTTTCTGGCAGATAACCTGCACAAAGGGAAATCCATGCTAAAGGGCAAGAAAGGCAAAAAGATATTTTCAGACTGCATAACCATCATTGACAATGGTATACTCCATAAAGGCTGGGCTTCATCCTCTTTTGATGGCGAGGGTATACCAAGGCAAAAGACCGTTCTTGCAGCAAAAGGCGTCCTTGAAGATTATCTTTATGACACATATTGGGCAAATAGGGCTGGGGTTGAGTCAACAGGGAATAGTTCAAGAGGGGGTTTTAAGTCTGTCCCCAGTGTCGGCATCTCAAATGTTTATATAGAAAATGGCGGCAGCACACTGGATGCCCTTATAAAAGAGGCGGGAAACGGCATTTTTATTACAGGGCTTCTAGGTGCTCATACTGTCAACACCATATCAGGAGACTTCTCTCTAGGTGCAACTGGTTTTTATATTGAAAACGGATCTGTTTCCTATCCTGTAAGGGGCGCAGCAATAGCAGGGAATTTGATGGATTTATTTTCAAGGGTTGAACAGGTGGGGAATGATATAAGGTTTTTCGGGGGCATGGGAGCGCCAAGCCTTCTCCTTTATGAAATGGATATAAGCGGGGCAGGGTAATACTTGATGTTAAGAACCAATCCATTATACAAGTTTTCTATCTTAAGTTTTTTATTTATTGCCTTCCTTACTATCTCCATAGGTTTTATTGTATCTCATTATTTTAAAAAGATTATACTGTCCAGAGAATTAAGAATCACAACAGATTTTGTGCAGGCACATGCCCGAGAACGGCTAACCTCTCAAGACTTCTCTTATCCTTCCAATGAGTTGCAGCAAGATAAGTTTGCTACAGTATTTCAGGATATTGCAAAGATGCCTGAGATATTAAGTGTTAAGGTTTATAATAAAGAAGGGACAATTCTGTGGTCTGACAAGTATGAATTTGTTGGCAGAAGATTTTTGGAAAATGAAGAGCTTCAACAGGCTATAAATGGCAAACCTATAGTCACTCTTGAGCCTGCTCGCAGACCTGACCATGCCTATCTTAAGGGATATGCGCATAACATTATGGAGGTGTATGTCCCCATCTTCTTTGAAAACAACACTAATGCAGCGGGTATTGTAAGCACATACAAGACATCTACTGCCCTTTTGGGAGATATAAAGACAGGCATGACAGCAATCTGGGTTGTTTCCATAACAGGTGGGCTGCTTCTTTATCTTTCCCTCTTCGGAGTCTTTTACAGGGCGCATAAGGCAGAAAAAACAATGAGTGAAGGTATTATAAGACTGAATAGGGAACTGTCTGCATTTAACAGGATTGCTGCTGTCTTGAGCCGCACCATTGAACTTGATGTCCTTTTGAAAGACGCTTTGTATACAACCCTTGAGGTGTTAAAACTAAAGTCAGGCTGGATACTTATCTTTAATGAAGAAACTGATGAACTTGTGCTGGCTGTTCATAAAGGACTGCCGGATAAGGTCGTCAAGGGTTTTAGCAATATCAAAGTTACCAACAGCAGTTACGAAAAGGTAATCAAGGGCGGAGACCCTATAATGGGGGCAAGACTTTCAGAACACCCGGGACTTCATAATATTATACATACAGTTAAGGACATGGATACATGCGCAACCATACCGCTTAAGTCTATGGATAAGGTATTAGGTGTCATGGAAGTTATGTGTCCGGGCGGCTGCGGTTGTGAACTCCCTCTGGAGAGTTATGAACTCTTTTCAACCATTGGACATCAGATAGGGACTGTAATAGCAAAATCTCTGCTTTACAGAGAGGTAAAGATATTTAAAGAACGGCTTGAGGACATGGTAGAGGAGAAAACAAAACAGGTCATCCAAATGGAAAAACTATCTGCTATTGGGGAACTTATGGGTGAAATCGCACATCAAATCAATAACCCTCTTGTAGGAGTAGTCAATTTTGCCCAAGTTGCATTGATGGATATTAAAGAAGACCACCCGCTGAGGGAAACGATTGAAACCATTAAAAAGGCTGGTATAGAATGCAAGGAAATAATCCAAAGACTGCTTGCTTTTTCAAGGCAGTCAAAATTTGCGTTAACCCCTACAGAAATCAACCCGCTTATAGATGAGGCGCTGTCATTAATAGAAAGGCAGTTTAGCCTTAAAAAGATTGCCGTTGAAAAAAGGTATGCTGAAAAACTTCCTCATATTATGCTGGATGCAACCCTCATGAGACAGGCAGTTTTTAACATTATAAATAATGCCCGTCAATCTATGCCCGGAGGCGGGAGACTTATGATTACTACATCTTTTGGGAATTCTAAAGGAGATGATGAGTGGATTGAGATAGGCATCTCTGATACAGGGAGCGGAATAAAGAAAGAAAACATTTCTAAGGTCTTCTCGCCATTCTTTACAACAAAAACAGATGATGATGGAATAGGTCTTGGGCTTTCTGTGGTTCAGGATATAGTTAACAGGCACAGGGGTAAAATAATGGTAGAAAGCAAAGAAGGGGTTGGCGCTACATTTACCATTGCCCTTCTCAAGTCTTTTAATTAAAATTCTTAGGAAGACAGGTGCAAATCTTTTATCAGCCAGAAGCGGTGAAGAGGCGATTGACATCTTTAAGAATAATCTTGTTGACATTATCCTCCTTGACCAGAGGATGCCGGGGATGAGCGGGCTTGAGGTTCTTAAAAAGGTAAAAACCCTTGACCCTGATGTAGTGGTGGTAATGATGACAGGTTACGGAACAATTGAAGAGGCTGTAGAGGCAATGAAATTAGGGGCATATCACTATCTGACCAAACCATTCAATGACCCGGATGAAATCAGTGTAATTGCGGATAAGGCATTCAAAGAGAGGGAACTGTTAAATGAAATCGGGTATCTAAAAAAACAGATGAGGGAGACCTTTTCTTTTAATGGGATTATCGGCAAAAGCAAAATAATGAAAGGCATTCTTGATGTTGTGATGAAGGTTGCACCAACTGATTCAACCATACTTTTGTTTGGTGAAAGCGGGACAGGCAAGGAACTTTTAGCCCGAACCATTCATCAGCAGAGTTTAAGAAAAGACAAAAAGTTTATTGCTGTTGACTGCGGAGCAATACCCGAGACCCTTTTGGAGGGCATACTCTTTGGTTTTCAGAAAGGGGCATTTACAGGGGCATTGAAAACAACAAGGGGTTATTTTGAAGAATCTGATGAAGGGACACTATTTCTTGATGAGATTACTGAGACAAGTCCAAAGTTTCAGGCAAGCATTCTAAGGGTTATACAGGAAAAAGATTTCTCCCGACTTGGTGATACGACAAAAATCAAGACTGACTTTCGTCTGATTACAGCAACCAATAAGAATCTGCAGCAAGAGGTAGAAAAAGGCAATTTCAGAGAAGACCTGTATTACCGCATCAACGTTATCCCTGTGCGCATACCTCCGCTTCGTGAAAGAATAGAGGATATACCATTCCTTGCAACCCACTTTTTAGAGCGGTTCAATCAGAAACTCGGAAGGGGTGTGGGGCCATTTACCCCTGAAGCCATCTCTACCCTTGAAAATGCGCAGTGGAAGGGCAATGTAAGGGAACTTGAAAATCTGATTGAACGGATTGTAACGATGATGCCGGCAGGGAAGATAACCTCTACAGACATCCTCCAATATCTGACCGTAAAACAAGGCGCAGAGGCAAAGGCAGGGACACAAACGATACTCTCTTACAAACAAGCAAAGGAACTTTTTGATAAAAGGTATATAAAGGATGTCCTTGAAAATAACATCGGCAATATATCCAATGCAGCAAGGCAGAGCGGTATAAAACGGCAGAACCTTTATTGCAAATTAAAAAAATACGGTATAAAGTGATTGCCCTGTTTCTATCTTAAACCCATTACCTATCTGTTATAATTTCATTACACCATGTCATATTTTATTGACACTACCGATTTCCCTTGTAATTATCAATTATTACCCTTCATTCCCAGTCCATATCCTGCCTGTAAGTCATAATTTTATGACAAGCCTACGATTCCAGCCTAAATAGGTGTTTATCCCTTTAAACTCGCAACTAATTATTATTACAAAGGTTTTTTGAAGAAGTAAAGATATGTAATATTTGGCATGAAAGATGCTTTTATAACGATAGATTGTTATAAAAGGGGACATATTGCTTGATATTTTTGCCATAGTTTTACCCCCTTTTTACCTCCTAAAATCTGCCTGTGTGTAATGCACAGGCAGATTTATATCATGGAGATTATATGAGAGAGATAAGAGAGATAACTGATATATACAAGGCGCTTTCAGATGAGACAAGGATTAGGATAGTGAACATTCTTCAGGAAGGAAAACTTTGTGTTTCAAGCATTGTGAATATACTTGGACTAAGACAATCAACTGTCTCAAGGCATCTGTCATATCTTAGGACAAAAGGGGTTGCGGAATCAAGAAGAGAAGGCGTGCAGGTGTATTATTCCTTATGTTCAAACCTCGGATTTTATCTTCATTTACCGTGTCTAAAAAAAATAAGAGAGGATGTAGAAGAATTAAAATATGATGCAGATAGGCTTCTTCAAAAAAAGAGGAATTATATGTCATTAGATAAAAGTTATCCCCCCGCTTCTCTCAATGTCTTATCTTATCAAAATATAACAAACACCTCTAAGGACATATTCTAAGGATGAATATAAAAACATCTAATCCCATCTGGAAATATTCATCTTGAATTAAATCCTGACACATAAGGAGAAAATGTTGTGAGAAAAGTAACATACCTAATAATAGCCCTTGCAATAATCTTATTTGGAGGATTTCTTTTATTAGAAGATTCTATCTCTATGTTTCCAAGTAGTGCCTATTCAGCTAAAAAGGATGACACCCTCATAAGCATCAGCATTGTTGGCAAAGACCACCCAAGATTTAAGGAATACCTTAAGTCTGTTGGAGAAGGTGTTGCTCTTGCTAAAAACCCCATTACTCATTATATCCTTCTCACATTTAGAGATGTCAATAGTGGAAAGCTTTTAATGATTGATGATGTGGAGTTTGTCGTAAAGGCGCCAGATGGCGCTGAAATTGAGAGGAAAAAACTTAAACATGAGGTATTAGGTGGAAGGGGTATTGTTTACTATAAAGACCTATTGGGGTTAGCCAACGAAGGGGAATACAGGTTTATCATTAAATTCAAAAGGGATGGAGGGTCGTTAACAAAGGAGTTCAGTTATAAATTAGCAACAGAAGGGAGTTAATCTATCTATATGGCTGTGAAAAGAGGAAAGAAAGAAGGTGATTATATAATTTATCTGGCACTATTTGCCACTGTGGTCGTCTTTATTAGTGTTCATTATTATGCCCTAGGTCATAAAGACAGTATCAAGAATATCAAGATATGTGTTATTTGTCACGAGATACCCCTTTTAGACCAGTACATGCCAGTACCCTACACACCAGCAATCAATAATGGTTTAGAGGTTGGCTGTGTCAATTGCCATAGGGACTCCTATCAAGAGTTTGTAGAATCATCCCATTACAACTCTTCCATACCCTTGCGTCCAGGGTGCACAAGCTGTCATGGTGCTGTGCACTCAGTCTCAGAATTTATATATCTTAAGTTCCTTCCCGGAGGAAGAAGCCATCCCCTGCTCAATAAGTATGACCCCCTCTTAGGGGAGAAGAGATTTGAGCTGAGGCTCAAATATGCAAAGGAGGAGCGGGAGAAATTAGTAGAGAGTGACAGCAACCCTTGCAGGAGGTGTCATCTGGATAAGGTTATTAAACCTGAAAAGATTCAAGGGCAGAATGCCCATGAGAAGATGAAGACCCAGAAGAAGACTTGTATAGACTGCCACTACAACATCGTTCACAGGAAGTTCCCATGGTCTGAGAAGGAAAAAGCTGCTAAAGAACTAGAAGGACTTTTTTAGGAGGATTATACAAGATGAACAACGATGTTAAGAAGCCAGCAACAGGCACTCTCTCACTGACAAGGAGGAGGTTTTTAAAGCTAATTGGTGCAATTGGTGTAGCCAACACCACGGGCACCCTTGTTACAAGGGGGAAGTTCGGAGGTTCTGAATCCTTTGCAGAAAGCAGGAAATTTGCTGCCACAAAGATAGTTAAAAATGTCTGCCATCAGTGTCCTGGAAGATGCGGGATAGATGTATATGTCTCAGAAGGGAGGGTCTACAGGATATTAGGCAGTCCTGAACATCCTATCTCTAACGGGAAGTTGTGCGCAAAAGGATACTTTGGGATGCAGATACTCTATGACCCTGACAGATTCAAAGCGCCTATGAAGAGGACAAACCCAAAGAAGGGCAGAGATGAGGACCCTGATTTTGTTGAGATAACATGGGAGGAGGCACTGGATACCATTGCCTCAAGGCTTAAGAGTCTAAGGGATAAAGGGGAATCCCATAGGCTTGCCCTTCTATCCGGGAGGGGTTGGGGAGAGTCCTGCGCTGGTCTCCATGGAGACTTTGGAAGGCTCTACGGTTCTCCCAATGTTGCCATAAGGAACGGCTCCCTGGGTGATGAGGGTTCAAAACGTGCCCACCTTGCAACAGATGGTAACAATTCTTACAATGCGTATGACTATGACAACTGCAACTATCTACTAAACTTTGGGGCAGGTCTTCTTGAGTCATTCAGGCCATTAAACTATTTTTTGCAGAGATGGGGGATCTTCAGTGATAAGTTTCCCATAACAAAGGTTACATCTATAGATGTAAGGACCTCTACAACCCTAGTTGGTTCAGATAGGTCTGTACTTATAAAGCCCGGGACAGACGGGGCAATGGCATTAGGGATAGCACATGTAATCCTTACAGAGGGTCTGTGGAATAAAAGATTCGTGGGTAATTTTACTGACGGTATTAATAGATTCAAGACTGGCGAAGACTTAGGCCCGAAAGACTTTAATGAGAGGTGGACCCTCGGTCTCATCAACTGGTGGAATAATGTAGTCAAAACCACAACACCTAAGTGGGCATCAGGATTAACAGGTGTATCTACCAATGAGATGGAGGTGATTGCCAGGGAACTGGCAGTAGCCGCACCCCATGCTATAGTGCTCATGGGAAGGGGTCCCATCTCTTATACGAATGGTGTCTATAATGGTATGGCAATCCATGCCTTAAACGCACTCACAGGGAGTTTGTTTGCAAAAGGGGGCATCATGTATCAGATGGAGCCGCCTTACGGACCTTTGCCTGTTGATTTTAATAATTATATGGACGACTATGCAAAAGCAACTGCCAAAAGGGTTAGCTCAGGTGAAATAATAAGGATAGATAAGGCAAGTTCGCCAGAGTGGCCTATGGCAGAGACCATGATGCAGGAGGTGGCAGGGAATCACCTTGCAGGCAACCCATATAAACTAGATACAGTCATCTTCTATCAGACAAACCCCATCTTCTCTGCCCTTAATTGTAAGAAATGGGAAGATGCATTGAAGGACATCTTTGTAATAGAAACCTCGCCCTTCCCCAGCGAGACCGCCGTGTATGCCGATATAGTAATCCCCGACCATACATATCTGGAGAGGTATCAGGACACCCCAATCTTTCCCACATATGGTTTTCCAACGACAAATATCAGGGTCCCCGCTGTGAAACCCCTCTATAACACAAGGTACTACGGTGATGTCCTGATAGAGATAGGCAAGCGTATGGGGGGAAAGATGGGTGAGTATTACCATGAACTGAAGGACTCAGTGAATATATTGCAGCACATGGCAAAAGGCTTTGAGGATAACCATGGAGACAATGGTGTAAAGGGCTTTGAAGACTGGGTAGAAAAGGGAGTCTGGTATAAGAGACCATACCTTTGGAGACAGATTGATGGGGAGTTCTATGAATGGGATGGAACAGACTATAGAAAACCCATGTCACCTAATGATGTAAGGCAAAAACTTTTGAAGACCCCTTCAGGAAGGTTTGAGCTCAAATCAAGGTATCTGGAAGGCTACGACCAGTATATCAATAAAGAGCTTGGCATACCTCCTGAGATGGCAGGGTATCCCCAGTGGGTATCTCCCAGGTATACAGGCGGTGGTAAACTGCATTTAATTACACCAAAGATGGCATTCCATGCCGAAGGACGTGGTGCAAATATCCCCTGGAATATAGAATTTCATCAACCCTATACCGCCGGGGGGGATAAGACCCATCTTGAGATAAATCCAAAGACTGCCCGCCGTCTTGGAATAAACAATAGCGACAGGATAAGGGTATCTTCAGCCATGGGAAGTATTGATGCAGTAGCCAAATACTATGAAGGCTGTCAGCCTGATGTCTTGATTCTGCCATATGAAAACGGACATTGGGCGCATGGAAGATGGGCAAAGGGCAGGGAGGCAGGAAACAGCAACGAAATAGTTGAAAACCTCTCCGACCCTATCTCAGGAACTGCCTGCGGTTACTCAATCAAGGTGAATGTAACCAAGATTTAAAAATCATTATGGAGGTAGATAGATTATGAGATGGGGAATGGCAATAGACCTTGAAAAATGTACAGGGTGTCAGACATGCTCTGTGGTCTGCAAGATGGAGAATACAAACCTGCCAGGAGAAGACTGGAATCTGGTTAACTTCTTTGTGGAAGGAGAATACCCAAGCATGAGGCTTGCATGGTATCCACGGCCGTGCATGCACTGTGAAAAACCGTCATGTCTTGCTGTATGCCCTGTCTCGGCAACATATAAGAGGACAGATGGTCTTGTGCTCATTGACTGGAACAAGTGTATTGGCTGCAGGTACTGCATAATGGCATGTCCCTATGGTGCAAGATACTTCCCTGATGAGAAGGCAAAGGTAAAACCAGACCTTAAAGACACATATGAGGGGAGGAGAAACAAGTTATGGGACCCACCGTATCAAATGTTAGAGATAGAGCAGGATGCAAGGAGGGGTGTTGGTGTGCCGCCAAAGGGAGTGGTTACCAAGTGTACATTCTGTGCGCATAGGTTAGACAAGATTTCTCATACCCCTGACCGCAACCCCGTTGAAGACAGAGAATTTACCCCTGCATGTGTTGTAGGATGTCCTTCCAGTGCACGACACTTTGGAGACATAGACGACCCCGATAGTAAGATAAGAAAAAAGATGGTTGAAAGGCCTGGTTTCCGTCTTAAGGACTATCTTGGCAATAGACCACAGGTTTATTATCTTACAAATGTTGGCGGGGTGCCTGATGATAGAAAGAAGATAGGGACAATAAGGCAAAGAAAGGATTGAAACCATGAAAACCTCGAAAAATGTCCAGTTGAACTACATATTAGGGTTTTCTTCCCTGGGGTTACTCCTTGGTGCAGTAACGGTGTTCGCCATCTTCACAGAAGGCCACGCCATCTTCAATACCAGCAGCAGGGTGGCGTGGGGGGTACCTGTCGCCACTTATGCATTCTTTATCTTGACCTCTACAGGATTGACCTTTGTTGCCTCTCTGGCGATGGTCTTTGGAATCAAGGAGTATTACGTTATCGCAAAGAGATGCGTATTCCTTGCTGTTGTTACCCTGATTGGAGGTTTCATATCATTAGGATTAGAGATTGGGCGGCCTGAGCGCATGATTGTAGGGTTCATCCTCACCTCTAACCTGACCTCACCCATGTGGTGGATGGGGCTCTTTTATTCACTCTATGTGGTATTTCTGGCTATCAAGTTTGTAATGATAGAAGCCGAAGACTGGAACAGCTTACAGAGCCGTTATATGGGGATTACGGCACTCATAACGGTTATTGTGGCACACTCAACACTGGGAAGTGTCTTTGGAATGATGGCATCCCGCCCTGTCTGGTACAGCAACTTCATGCCCATATACTTCCTTGCCACTGCATTCTTGAGCGGATTAGCCTTTGCCATCTTCTTTACACACCTTACCTATTTCAGCTTTATATCTTTAAGAGCGGAAATGCCGGGGGGGGTGCGGAACCTGGTGCAAGGCAGCCTGCCAAAGCTGTTAGGTCTTGTCACAGGGATTGTCCTACTCTTTACAGTATGGAGTACCATTACAGGGCTGTGGATTAGTTTTAGAGGCGGTGCGGGCTTTGAGGTCTTTTACCTGAAGGTGAGCAGCCTTTTATTTCAGGCAGAGTTCTGGTTAGGGCTTGTGGTTCCTTTTCTGCTCATGCTTTCCCGCTGGAGGGGTCTAGTAGGTGTCCAGTTTCTGGCATCAATCCTCGTCATTATCGGCCTGTTCCTTAGCCGTTATTCCTTTGTAAAAGGAGGGCAGATATATCCGATATTCGACACATGGAAGCCTGACATCTTGCACTACTCTCCGTCTCTCGTGGAGTGGGGGATAGTAATATTAGCCTTTTCAATTGTATTTTTTCTCTATGCCCTGGGTGAAAAGATCTTTGACCTAGGTAAAGCTCCACGATGAACTTATCTTTAAATTTATGGAGATGTAATATGAAAAACGAAGCACAACCGGTAGGACAGGCAAGCAAAAAAATAAACAATATGCTGAAACTAAAGGAGGTCTAAAATGAGTAATGGTGAGTTAAAAGAAATTGATGGTTCTACTGTGAATCAGAGGTGGGCAGGGGCGCCAAAGAAGATAATTCACACCAACCTTGTTTCTGTGGCTGTCTTCTTTATGATTTTCGGGGCAGGCATTGTTGCAGCAGGCTTTGGGAAAGGTAAAGGTGGTTTTTGGATTATGGCATCTTTGATTATTGCCTTTTTCTTTGCCTCCGCTGTAAAGGTTGCGTCCCAGTGGGAAAGGACTGTTATCTTAAGACTTGGTAAGTACAATAGGACAAAGGGACCGGGTATATTCTTCATCATCCCTGTCATTGACACTATACCATACTGGATTGATTTGAGGGTCTTCACTGCTGTATTTCAGGCTGAACAGACACTTACAAAAGATAATGTCCCTGTTAATGTGGATGCGGTTCTCTTCTGGCGTGTTATTGACCCTGAAAGGGCGGCGTTGGATGTTGAGGATTATGCATTAGCAGTTCACTGGGCAGCACAGACAGCACTAAGGGACATTATAGGCAAGTCCTTGCTGTCAGATATCCTTGTGGGCAGGGAAAAAATAGATGCGGACTTGAAGGCGCTCATTCATGACCGCATTAACCCGTGGGGAACTGAGGTTCAGGCTGTTGAAATCAGGGATGTGATAATACCACAAGCGCTGCAGGATGCAATGTCAATGCAGGCACAGGCAGAGAGGGAAAGACAGGCAAGGATTATACTTGGAGATTCTGAACGGCAGATTGCACAAAGTTTTGAAGCAGCCTCAAATACTTATATAAATAACCCAACAGCCCTTCATTTGAGGGCAATGAATATGCTTTATGAGGGTCTTAAGGGGGGACAATCCACAATAGTGCTTGTGCCGTCTACTGCAATTGATACCATGAACCTCGGAGCAATAGCAGGGATAACTACTATGGCAAAGGAATTTGGCGCAAAACCTAAAACAGGCGAGGCATAGATTAGATGTTAAGCCAAGTTATCAGAAAGGAGGTGGTGAGGGGTTTTAATTGGCAAGAGAAGGATTTTCAATCTGTAACATTATTTTTTAAAAGGAGGTAGAAAGTATGTTCTGGTATAAAATAACACTCTCAATGGTAATGGCTGCTGTCATCGCTATCTGGGGGGCAGGGATTACGACAGCAAAGGATGTGGACTGGGGCAAGGTGCCTGCAAAAGAGGTTAGCCTCTTTTATCCGGGTGTAACAGGCTGGGAATGGCAGATAAATGATGAAACCCACAAAGATGGCGCAAAGGGCGTTAGGCAGGGAGAGACATGTTACAGCTGCCATAAGGGGTCTGAGAAAGAGATAGGCAATAAGATAGTAAAAGGCGGACCAAATGAGCCTGCCCCTATAAGCGGTAAAGATGGATATAAGGCATTAAAGGTTCAGGCGGCATACGACGTTGAAAACATCTATGTCAGATTTCAGTGGGCTGCTAAAGAAGATGGAAGATTCCACCAGTCATTTGTGTATGATGGGGAAAAGTGGATACAAGGCGGTCCAAGGTCTAACAAAGATGTCAGGGAAGGAAAGAAACCTGCCATATATGAGAACAGGGTGGCAATGATGATAGATGACGGCAAGACAGCAGGCTTTGAAAAGTATGGCTGTTTCATAATCTGTCATGAGAGCATGAGGGATATGCCTAAAGAAGCAAAGAAGGATGAGGTAAAGGCGCACCCATATTTTGGAGACGCAAATAAGAAGAAGGATGACATAAGGAAGTATATCCCGCAGACCAGGGTAAAGGGCGGGACTTGGAAGGATGTTAAATCAGCGGATGAACTCAAGGCGCTTCAGGCATCAGGGACATTCCTTGACCTCTGGCAGTGGAGACCGCACAGGTCAAATCCAGTAGGGCTTGCAGATGACAGCAATGTGCTGGATTGGAGATGGTTTGACGAAGGTAAAATCTTCTCAAAACAGGAAGTAAAAGACGGCATGCCGGCGCTTATGTTTGACAAATCAAAGACTGGATATTATGCCTACAAATTTGACGACAGGTTAAAGGTAAAAGACTACTACCTTACAACAGCGAATTCTATCCCATATGATGCATCAAAATATAAGCCAGCCAAGGGAGATAGTATTCCCGGATGGTTCCTTCAGGCAGAGCCCAAAGGCAGCCAGACAGATGTTAAGGCTGAAGGCGGATGGAAGGACGGAATGTATACAGTAGTCCTCAAAAGGAAGTTGAATACAGGCAATGCAGATGACAAGGTATTTGAACCCGGCAAAAAATACACAGTTGGGTTTGCTGTTCACGATGACGCTGTAACCACCCGATTCCATCACATATCATTTGAGAAGACCCTTGGCTTTGACGACCCGAAGGCAGATATAAATGTAATGAAGATAAAGTAAGTGGATTTTCCCTTTCCCCCCACACCAAAAACCTTGGTGTGGGGGAACAGGCACTCTACCCTTAAAATGGAAGGTGTCTTTCATGTCTGATATTAGCCTGTTTGCAAACCTCTTCCCACTGTGGATAATTTATCTGTTTTATGGTCTTGCCTTCCTCTTTTTAGGCATATCTATTGTTACTAAAGACATGAAGGAAAGCAGGCTGATACTTGCTAAAAGTCTGTGGCTTCTGGCTGGGTTTGGATTTTCACACGGAATCCACGAATGGCTCGAACTCTACATTCTTTTACAGGGCAAATACTTATCAGTGCAGGAGATTTTATGGATAAAGTTAATAACTGTGTTTGTTGCAGCATTCTCTTTTTTCTTGCTTCTGCAGTTTGGCATTACACTTATACACTTCATTAATGATAATTACCTGAAGGCAGTAAAGATAGTTGCCACAATTTTTTTTCTTGGCTGGATTATATACCTGTGGAATCATGGACTTATTGCAGATACCCTGTTCTTTAAAAAGGCAGATACTTTAGCAAGGGTTTCGTTTGGTATTGTTGGCGGCATTGTAACTGCTTATGGTTTGATAGCATACTCGTATAATGTTAAGAACTTAAGCCTTCATGTTTCAAAAAACTTCTTTTATGCAGGCACTACCTTTATATTTTACAGCATTTTTACAGCAATGATTCCACCCCATTCAGTGTCATTTTATCTGCCTGTTCCTGTAGAGGTTATGCGCGGCATATCAGCTGTTTTGATTACCTGTTTTATTGTAAAGGCGCTTAATATCTTTGATATAGAAACGAGGAGGGATTTAGAACATAGGCTGCAGCGTCTTGCCCAGTCTGAAAAACTGGCTTCACTCGGACGGCTTGCAGCCGGCGTTGCCCATGAGATAAATACCCCGCTTACAAATGCGTCTCTGAATATGCAGATTATGAGAAGCCGCCTAAAAAACAGTATTTCAGCACACCACTTGCAAAGGATTGAGGCAGTTGAAAGGAATATAGACAGGGCATCTACGATTGCAAAGGAGATATTGCAGTTCTCCAGAACAAGAGAGACGGAATTTATCCCATTAGACATCAATAATGCAATAGAAGGCGCTCTCACACTCATAAGATATAAATTAAGGAATATAAAAGTCCATCTCAACATGTCAGATGTTTATGATGTAATGGGCGACCCTGTGAAACTGGAACAGGTGTTTATAAATCTCTTGAACAACTCTATTGAGGCAATGCCTGACGAGAGAGGGGACATTTTTATTACTACCTCAAATGACAGTGGCTGTGTTAAGGCAGATATATCTGATACAGGCATCGGGATTTCTAAAGAATACATATCAAAGGCATTTGACCCATTTTTTACGACAAAAGATATTGGTGCGGGGACAGGACTTGGACTTTCAATCTGTTATGGTATAATCAATCAACATAACGGCACTATAGAAATAACCAACAATGCTGGAAAAGGAACAACAGTAACCATTGGACTTCCTGTAATGAATGATTATGAAAAAGATACTCATAGTAGATGATGATGCCGAACTAATGGCAAACCTCTCTGACATACTGAAAGAGGAAGGATACTATGTAGATGAGGCAGCCTCTGGTAAGATGGCGATAGAGAAGGCAGCCTATGAAGGCTTTGATATTGTGCTTCTTGATTTAATGATGCCAAAGATGAGCGGCATTGATGTCCTTAAAGAACTTAGAAGGATTAGCCCAAATACAAGAATAATCATGATTACAGCATTTGCAACAGTTGAAAACGCAGTAGATGCTATAAAAAAAGGGGCAAGCGACTATATATCCAAGCCCTTTAAGATTGATGAATTCCTTATCACCATAAGGCGGGTGCTTGAAGAGGCTAAGTTTGAGGACGGCATAAAAGAGTTAGACTTTGACCATACCCTGGCATCTTTGTCCAATCCTATAAGGAGGAAGGTTATACGATTGCTCTGCTTAAGAACAGGTATGCGTTTTATGGATATCACTAGAAAACTCGGCATAGAGGACCATACAAAGGTGGTCTTTCATCTGAAGATGCTTAAGGATTCTGGTCTCATTGAGCAGGACAATAAAAGATTTAAAAAATTATATACACTTACAAAAGAAGGTGAAAAGATAGTAGACTGCCTTAAGATTTTAGAAGACTACATTTCAACCTCATCAGCATCTTAAACCATATCAATCTACCTTTTTTTTTAAACCCAGAAGCCTGCCTGTTAAGTATTCTTCACAAAACATCGTGGATTTGTAAATAAGTTTTCTATGGAATATATTTCATGGAGAAGGTATTTTGTTTATAAATAAATTCATCGGGAGGAAAGAAAATGGATGAAAGGGTGTCAAGGGTATTAAAGGTAATCTTTAAGTATAAGTATTATAAGTATCTTGCAATTGTTGCGGTCTTGATTCTATTTGCGTATGGTGGGTTTAATGTATTAATCTTTACAAACAAGACTGGTTTTTGTGCCAAGTGCCATTCAATGAGATACAATTATAATGAGTATAAGCAGTCTGTCCACTATAAGAGCCCGTCAGGGGTAAGGGCAGAATGTGCAGATTGTCATGTTCCTCACGGTGTGGGGGCATTGGCTGTGGCAAAGATGTTTGCTGTAAAGGATATCTGGGCTGAACTCACTAAAGACACAGGGGAAAAGGAGACATGGGATAAGGAAAGGCCAAGGCTTGCAAAGATAGTTAGAGAGAAGTTCCTGAAGAGTGATAGTGGTAATTGCAGAAGGTGTCATAAGGCAGAGGCATTGGTGCCTACAAAGATTCAGGGACAGAATGCCCATGAGAAGATGAAGACTCAGAAAAAGACCTGCATAGACTGCCATTACAACCTTGTCCATCAGAAGGTTCCATGGCCCGAAAAGGAAAAGGTTTCAGGGGAACTAGAAGGACTTTTCTGAGCCATTCTTGTGAATTACCCGCGTATAAGGTGTATGCCCCAAAATCCTAAATCGGATTTTGGGTATGCGGGTAACCTCACTCAGATTCCCATCAAATCCTTAACACACCTCACATTATATTTGACTAAATATCCGTTTATCCCTTCAATGATTTTTATTGCTGCGTCAGGTTCAATAAAGTTTGCTGTGCCGACTTGAACTGCGGATGCGCCTGCTATTATAAATTCAAGCGCATCATTCGCTGTCATTATACCGCCTATGCCTATAATCGGGATTTTTACAACCTTTGCAGCCTCCCACACCATCCTCACTGCAATTGGCCTTATGGCAGGTCCTGACAGTCCGCCTGTAATATTTGCAAGTTTTGGTTTTCTCTTTTCTACATCAATTGCCATACCTGTAATTGTGTTAATAAGTGATACGGCATCGCTGCCTGCATCTTCTACTGCCTTTGCCATAATCTTAATATCAGTAACATTTGGAGAGAGTTTTGTAATCACAGGGAGTCTTGCTGCCTTTTTTACAGCCTTTACAACCCTTCCAGCCTCTTTTGGATCTGTTCCAAATATAATGCCGCCTTTTTTCACATTCGGACAGGATATGTTGATTTCAATACCTGCAATGCCTTCCACATCATCAAGCCTCTTTGCCACCCCCGCATATTCATCAATATTTTCACCAAATATATTTACAATAACAGGCACATCGTATTTTCTTAAAAATGGAAGTTTCTCTTTTATAAATATATCAATGCCAACATTCTGAAGCCCAATTGCATTAAGCATGCCAGCAGGGGTTTCAATAATTCTTGGTGAGGGGTTGCCTTGTCTTGGTTTTAATGAAAGCCCTTTGACAACAATAGCACCGAGTTTGTTTAAGTCTATATACGGACTGAATTCTTCGCCATATCCAAATGTCCCTGACGCTGTCATCACAGGGTTTTTGAGTTTTATGACTGCAATGTTGACTGACAGGTCAGGTTTTGAGATTTGAGATTTGATGTTTGAAATTTGAAATTTTCTCACCTGAAAATGCTCCAATACGTCCTTGTCCGACTTGATCGGACAATCCAGAACAAAAGAAAACTGGATTCCCCGATTAAATCGGGGAATGACATTTTCATTGTCTTTTGTGTCTCCTTGAGACATGAATGTTTCATATCTTTTCCCAATCTATCTCCCTTGCATCAAATACTGGACCATCTTTACAAACCATCTTATAAAGTGGCGAGTGATGAGTGATAAGTGATGAGTTGTTTGCCTTTTGCCTTTTGCTTTTTGCCTTTTGCCTTGTTTTTATAGCACACCCAAGACATGCACCTATACCGCATGCCATTACATTATCAAGGGAAACATAGCACGGGACATCTTTTCTTTCTGCGATCTCTGCAACTGCCTTGAGCATCGGCTTCGGACCACAGGCATAAACTACAGTTTTGAGTTCAGAGTTTGAAGTTCGGAGTTCCTTTTTAAGTAGTTCTGTAACCAATCCTTTTCCTCCAGCGCTCCCATCATCAGTAGAAATCTTTAAATCAATTTTAAGTTTTTTAAAATCATATAATCCCGGCAAATCATTTTTATTTCTCCCCCCAAATAAAACTTGAAGCCTTGCCCCTTGCCCCTTGCCCCTTGCCCCTAGTAAGTAAAACGGCACAATCCCTATCCCGCCTGCAACCATAACGATTTTCTTGTATTCATCCACCGAAGGAAATGAATTACCGAGCGGTCCCAGCACATCAACCTCGTCACCTTCTTTTAATCCTGCCATAATCCCTGTGCCTTTCCCCTTCACCTTATAAAGAATTTCTATCCCTTGCCCCAATCTTTTATATATCCCGAAAGGTCTGCGCAAAAATGGGTCTAGTTGCATGCTTACCCTTATCATAACAAACTGCCCCGGCATACAATCAGCAAACCTGCTGTATGTTTCAAGTCCAAGTCTGTAATAGGATGGAAGAATATTCTTGTTATATAATACCCTTGCATTCATCATAAAAAACACCTTACTTTTGACTTTTGAGTTTTAAGTTTTGCGTTATATTCATTTCAAACCCCATTACTACTGCATCCTCTTTATTGTCAGAATAGTATCCCTTTCTGATGCCTATCTCCCTAAAACCAAAACCCCTGTAAAGTTTTTGTGCTGCTGTATTGGAATCTCTAACCTCCAGATAAACTGCACGGGTGGATTTATTTAAAAGAAAATCCATTATAAACTTTATAAGTCTTTTTCCTATGCCTTTTCTTCGGTAGTCAGGATGCACAGCAATATTTAATATATGAGCCTCTTCTGCAACAAGCCATATAACTATATATCCAATAAGTTTACTACTGTCTTTTTTATTTAATCTTGCAACAAAGGAAAGGGAAAATGGGTTTTTGAGTTCTTTCTCAAATAAGGATGCTGCCCATGGTTTCGGAAAAGACTCATCTTCTATTTTAAGGACCTCGTTAATATCAAGCGGGGACATGGGCAGGATGACTATATCTAGAGGCATGTTTATTTATCATTCATGGCAAATATAACATACCAGAGGTCTATTTTCTTTAGTTTATATTTCTTTTCTACATGAAGATTTGCATTTTCTATAAATTCATTAAGGGACAGGTCTGTTCGCCAGCCAATCATCTTTGTAACAGGATTTAACATCTTCACAACACTGCCGACCACTTTATTATTACTCCTGAAATGATTTACAATAACGATCCTCCCTCCCTTTTTGCAGACCCTTTTTACTTCAGACATGGTCATGTAAGGGTCTGGCACCACACTCACCACATGAGAAATGAAAACCTTATCAAAGGTGTTGTCAGGAAAGTCAAGGTGCATTGCATCCATCTCAATGAGTTTAATGTGATTTAGGTTAAGTTTTCTTGCCTTTTCCCTTGCCTGTTTTAGCATGGCAGAGGAGATGTCAATACCTGCCACACTGCAATATCTTGGAAATAAAGGTAAAGACAGACCTGTGCCCACACCAACATCAAGCACCTTTTCCCCTGCCCTTATATCCATGCTGGAGATGGCGTGCTTTATCCTTTGGAAAAAGAATCTTTTAAAAATCGCATCGTATGTCCTTGAATAACCGGCATAAATCTTTTTTATAGTCTCTAATTCCAATCTTCATCCCCTATGATATTTTTGCAGTATATTATCTTGTCATCCCCGCTTCTATAAAAGTCTTTCAATCTTGCTGTTTCAAAAAAACCGTTTCTCTCATAAAAAAATCTTGTTTTGGCATAATCAGGCTTTGATGAGGTCTCTGTAAAAAGCAATGTCCCATCAGTTAATGGAACCCTGCCATAGCATACATATCCAACAGGCTTATCATCTTCATCAACAGCACAAAAGAAATCATAGTCTTTCTGCAGGGGATTTGTAAGATAAATCTCCAGAAGTTCTCTGGCACAGTCTTTTTCTTCTTGTGTAAAATTGTCATTCCTGTTTATTATAGAGATTATTGCCTGTCTATCCTTTTCTAAAACCTTTCTAATCTTTATATCCATATCTGTTTACTGCATAGTTTATTATCTCGCATATAAGACCGTTATAAGATAGCCCCGCCGCCTTTGCGCTCCTCGCAAGCCCGGCATCCGGGGATACATCAGGATTTGGATTGACCTCAAGCACCTTCGGTATACTATCAAGCCCCATCCTTATATCAATCCTTGCATAATCACGGCAAAGGAGCGACTTATATGCATTTACTGCCACCGCCTTTATACCTTCTTCCAAATCCCTTGATATATCTGCAGGGCATACAGGGACAGTCTTCTCGTAAAATAGACTTGTTGCAACCCACTTTGCCTCGTAACCAACCAGTCTTGGCATATCAGCAGGGAGTCCTGAGAAATCTATCTCTGATATTGGCAGGGCCCGTGGATTTTCATTGCCTATGACCGAAACATTGAACTCCCTGCCGTCAATGTATTCTTCTATAATGGCAGGCTGTCTGAAAATATCCCGCACATATTCCACCCTTTTTCTTAAGGCATTGATATTATGGACTACAGCGTTATTATCCACTCCAAGTCCTGCATCTTCTTTAAGCGGTTTTACAATCAAAGGGAACTCTAAATCTATAGAAGATAAAGAACCCGCATCACTTACTACAGCATAACGGGATGTAGGAATGCCTTTTGCGGAAAGTATATCCTTTGTCATGCCTTTATTAAGGCAGATGCCAAGTGTCAACGGACCTGAACCTGTATATCTGAAGTTTAAGATTTCATAAAGCCCTGCGACATTCATTTCCATTGAACTCATGCCGAATGCCCCTTCACAGAGATTGAAGATTATATCAGGTCTTCCTTTCAGTAATGTGTTTATAAATGTTTGAGGGTCATCTTTTAATGGAACAAGGGCAGGTGATATGCCGTTTTCTTCAATTGCCTTTTTTACAGAACTTGCAGTGTCTATAACACCCTGAACAGAAACAATATCGTCTATTTCACCCTTCCTTATATGGGCATCATCATTGTAGGTTATAAAGATATTTTTGGGAATCATATAAAAAAAGAAAAATTAAAAGTCAAATCTCAAAAATCAAAATTAAGGAATATCATTTTTAGATTTCGACTTGTCATTTTGCATTTTGATTTCTAACTTTTAACTTGTAGTCCATGCCTCTTGCATGCAATATCTAAAACTGTATTTATAAGTTTGTTATAATCCATTCCAGCAGCCCTTGCTGCCTTTGGAAAACAGGAGTTATTCTTTGGGTCAGGGAGTATGCCCGGCAGGGGGTTGAGTTCCAGAATATAGGGGTTGCCGCTGGCATCCAGCCGCACATCTATCCTGCACCAGTCTTTTAGATCCAGCATATTAAATGCCTTTTTACAGATATCTTCTGTCTCTGTTTTCAGTTTTTCATCTATCTGTGCCGGACAGGTAAATATCTCCAGCGGATTATCAGGTGTATCCCATATCCACTTTGCCTCATAGGAATAGATTGGATTAACACCTTGAGGGAGAGTAGAATAATTTAGTTCTACAATGGGAAGGCAGTGAAGTTCATCACCATTACCGAGCATGGCAACTGTAAACTCCCGTCCTTCAAGAAACTCCTCAACAAGCGCAGGCTGTTTATATTCATCTAAAACCCATTTAATCTTTTTATCCAGTTCTCCTTCATTATGAACAACAGAATCATTTCTTATACCCTTGCTCGAGCCTTCATAAAGAGGTTTGACAATGAGGGGGAAAGAGAGTGGAGAGTGGAGAGTGGAGAGTGGAGAGTGAACTACAAAAAACATGGACGTGGGAATGCCGTAATATGCCAGCATCTCTTTTGCCCTTGCCTTATCAAGGCAGATACCGAGTGTCAATGGTCCAGAACCTGTATATGGTATCTCAAGCATCTCTAATATTGCAGGGATGTGAGATTCTCTGCTTCTTCCATGAATGCCCTCTGCAATATTAAAGACTATATCAGGTTTTTCATTTGCAAGTTTTAGATATGCATCTTTATCAGCCTCTATCAATACAACATCATGCCTTTCTGAAAGGGCATCTTTGACAGCAGATATTGTTTCCTCATCATCCCACTCGGCGTAGAAATCAGGTGGCAGACCTTCCCTTTTAACCCCTTTACTCTTGACATTGTATGTTACTGCAACCCTCATAGTATAAGCACAGCGGCAGCCACCACTGTTGTATACCTTCCATCGCTTTTGACAATTGCAGACTGTGTTATATTTGTTGTCTTAACTATCTTATCGCTTATTCTGTATATCTCCTTTTTCTCATCCCAGCCCAGATTTGCATCAAGTTCTATGCCCAGTGTTGATGCCAGCATTGCTGCTGCCAAGTCTTCAGCATAATCACCTGCTGCCTTATCTGTCTGCCCATAGGCATGGTGTTCACTTAAATATCCATACAATTTTCTGTCAGTTGGTATTGCACATCCGACAGATGATACTATGAGTCTTCTTGGCTCATTGCTGCAGCATCTTGACATTACACAGAATGTAACCTGCCCCGGAGAAAGCATGTTCAAGCCATGTGACCTTGATACAACTTTGCATGCAGGAGGAAATATGCTGGAGACTGCCACTATATTCAGTTTTTCAATGCCTGCGTCCCTGAGTGCAAGTTCAAAAGAATGGAGTTCCTCTTTATGAGTGCCCACCCCCTTTGTAAAAAATACCCGTCTGGGAACAAAATTCACTTTTTAAACCCTCCTTTGAAAGAAATATTAAAAACCAAATATCAAATATCAAAAATAAGGTATTTTATTTTACATTTTAATCTGTCATTTTAATTTTTGCATTTTTATTTTTAATATTTTCTACTACATATCCCATCATCTTGTAAACAAGTTTTGCAGTCATAAAGTCAGGCGCAACATTACCAGGTATAGGACACAACTCAACAACATCAAAGCCTACTACATTCTTCTTTTCAGCAACAGACCGCAGTAACCTTGTAACATCATACCAGTTTAAACCACCGGGTTCAGGTGTCCCTGTTGCCGGCATGATAGACAGGTCAAAAACATCAAGGTCAATGGTTATGAATACATCATCTGTAAGATTATTGCAAATATCCTTCACAGGAATGCTGCTTATAATATCCTTTGCAAAATAAGTGAAAATACCACAGTTTTGAGTTTTGAGTTTTGAGTTTTGAGTTTTCATTAAGAACTCCGCCTCTTCAACAGATAAACTCCTTATGCCAACCTGAACAATCGGGCATATTTCTATTATCCTTCTTGCGATGCAGGCATGATTGTAAGGACTTTCCTGATATTCATCCCTCATATCAGCATGGGCATCTAATTGTAAAACTGACATCTTTGGATATTTTTTTTTAAGCGCCCTTACAAGCCCGAGTGTTATGCTGTGCTCTCCTCCAAGCATTACAGGTATTTTATTCTGCCGTATAATATCATTGGATGCCTCATATAAAACATTCACCATGTCTTCGGGCCCTTTTGATGTAGGCTCAAGATACGGCATTGTATGAATCCCTGCCTTATATGCCTCTATACCAAGTTCCTCATCATACAGTTCCATGTGGGTTGAGGCATCAATGATTGCAAGGGGACCCTTTCTTGCGCCGCTCTGATAAGATGCTGTCATGTCATACGGAACAGGCAGGACAACGAACCTTGCATTTTCAGGAGATGCGGTCTTTTCATCAAGACCACCAAAGTTATGTGGAATCCCTACCACCCTAATACCCTCGCAAAGATAAGAGGTGCAACAATACTTGCATCTGATTCAATAATAAATTTAGGGGTATCTGTCCCTAATTTGCCCCATGTTATCTTTTCATTCGGCACAGCACCTGAATATGAACCATAACTTGTTGTAGAGTCTGATATCTGGCAGAAATATGACCAGAAAGGTGTGTCCTTCTTCTGCAAATCCTGCCTCAACATCGGCACCACACATATAGGAAAATCCCCTGCAATACCGCCGCCGATTTGGAAGAATCCAATGCCCTGCCCTTTGCTGTTGTTTATATACCAATCAGCAAGATATACCATGTATTCTATACCTGATTTAACTGTATTTGGTTTTAATTCGCCTGTTATGCAGTATGAGGCAAAGATATTTCCGAGTGTTGAATCTTCCCACCCAGGCACAATCATAGGCAGGTTCTTTTCACAAGCAGCCAGCAGCCAGCTGTCTTTTGGGTCTATCTCATAATACTGCTCAAGAACCTTACTTTTTAAAAGGCTGTAAAAAAACTCATGCGGCAGATAAGTTCTTCCATTATCATTTGCCTCTTTCCATAATTTAAAAATATGATGCTCTATCCTTCTTATTGCCTCGCCTTCAGGGATGCAGGTATCTGTAACCCTGTTAAAGCCATTTTGAAATAACTGCACTTCTTCCTGCGGTGTTAAATCCCTGTAATTGGGTATCCTTTTATAGTGTGAATGCGCGACCAGATTAAAGACATCTTCTTCCATGTTTGCGCCTGTGCAACTTATTATATCTACCTTGCCCTGTCTAATCATCTCGGCAAAGGATTTCCCAAGTTCTGCTGTGCTCATAGCACCTGCCAGAGTAACCATCATCTTGCCGCCCTTATTCAGATGACCTTCGTATGCCCTAGCCGCTTCAACCAGCGCAGCAGCATTAAAATGAAGGAAATGGGTTTCAATAAATTTTGAGATCGGTCCTTTTGTCAATTTACACCACCTTGATCTTCTCCAAACCTATTTAGATGATTTTGATACATAGATACTACTTTGTTTGCAAAATATCGCGGCACTCCCCTGCCCTCATTCATCATATCGTCAACATATGTGGGCCCGCTGTTATATGCGGTAAGGGCAAGGGCTGTATCTCCGAATCTCTTGTGCAAAACAGAAAAATAATAAATCCCCATCTTAATATTGATGTACGGGTCAAACAGGGTATGTTCCCCTTTCCATTCTATGTTTAAATCGTCGGCAATATACTTGCCAACATGCGGTCTTATCTGCATAAGCCCTATTGCATTCATATTTGACCTTGCCCAATTAAAGAATGAACTCTCTTTTTCTATAAGGGCGATAACAAACATAGGGTCTATATCGTAATTACTGCTCTCCTCAATAATAATCTTTGCCAGATTGATTTCTTCAATATGGCTCAGCCCTGTAGTATAGTTTCTCACAGTGTCAAGTGTGTATAAGTATTTTTTGTCTTGAGAGTAATCAAATTTATTAATCATACCCTTTCCATACAATGAGATACCTCCTGCAATCAAAACAGCAGTTATTGTAATCAATATATAAATATATTTCTTTAGACCCTTCATTTTTCTATACCCTTCATAGATTCTATTAAAACCTGTGCCACCTCATGTCTTGTAAATTCAACAGGCGGGATCTGTCCTGCCTTCAGCATCTCCCTTACCTTTGTGCCTGAAAGGATTATATGATTGCTGGAATCATGGGGGCAACTCTTATATGATGCCATGCTTTCACACCTTTTACAGTAAAATGTATGGTCAAAGAACATAGGTCTTATGCCGATTTCATCAGGGTCAAACTCGTCAAATATATAATGGGCATCAAATGAGCCGTAATAATTGCCTACACCTGCATGGTCCCTGCCAACAATAAAATGTGTGCAGCCGTAGTTCTTTCTGATGAGGGCGTGGAATATCGCCTCTTTTGGACCTGCATATCTCATTGCTGCAGGAAGGACAATGAGCGCAACACTATCCTTTGGATAATAATTTTCCATAAGCACCTCATAGCACTTCATCCGGACATCTGCAGATATATCATCACCTTTTGTTTCGCCTACAATCGGGTGTATCATAAGCCCGTCAACTGTTTCTAATGCACATTTCTGGATGTATTCATGCGCCCTGTGTATTGGATTTCTTGTCTGAAAACCAACGACCCTTTTCCATCCTTTTTCCTTGAAAAGTTGTCTGGTCTCTTTGGGGTCAAGCCGGTATTTTTTAAATGCATCCTGCTTTACCCTATGTATCACAGACACCTTACCGCCTATAAGTATATCACCCATCTCAAATACCTTTGCTACACCCGGATGTGCCAAATCCGTTGTGCCATAAACATGGTCAGATTCCTTTTCCTTATCATGTTCAAACTTCTCTTCAATATTCAGAACAGCCAGTATCTGCCCTTCTTTATTTACAAGGCTGACATCTTCACCCTCTTTTAAATCTTTTGCCTCACCCTTTGTAATAGAAAGTGTAATGGGGATTGTCCACGGTAAACCATTTGAGAGTTTCATGTTGTCCATAACACTATGGTAATCATCCTTTTTCATAAAACCTTCTAAAGGGCTGAATGCACCAATAGCGAGCATCTCAAGGTCAGAAGCCTCCCTGTCATTAAGAACCACCTTCTTCAGTTTCAGGGATTTTTCTGCGGCATCTTCCCTTTCCTTACCTTCCAAAATTCTGTTTACAAGTTTGCCGCCATGCGGCTCAATTAAACCTAGCATCTCTTTTGTTTCCTCCTTTTTTAGATACAGTGAATAGTATTTAGTGAATAGTAAAAACTGTTCACCATTCACTGATCACTACTCACTGTTTTGAACATGTATTCCGCACTCCTTCTTATCATCCTCTTTGCTAAACCACCTCCACCTGCCTGAACGGGGCGGTTCGCCTTTAGTAAGAGGTGTTGAGCATATTATGCAGCCAATAGAGTCATAGCCTTTGTCAAATAATTTATTGTATGGCAGATTATGTTCTTTTATATATTTCCATACCTTTGCCATATCCCAGTCAGCAAGCGGGGCAAGTTTTAAAATCTTTCTGCCGTCATCTTCAATAACCGCTGCCTTTGGCACACTCTTCCTGTAATCTGATTGGTCTTTTCTGAGTCCTGTTATCCAGACATCAATGGTTTTGAGCGCCCGTTTATTCGGTTCAACCTTTCTTATAAAGCAGCAGTACTCCTGCTTTGCCTTGTTCGTAAAGAAAAGATATTCACCGAATTTATCCAGCATATCTTTTAGTTTATTTTCAGCAGGGAAAAATCTTTCAACAGTCAAGCCATATCTTTCTTCAGTATTATTTATCGCTTCGTATGTTTCATGGTGTAAACGAAGGGTATCAATGGTAAAAACCCTGAATCTCTTTAATTCCCTGCTGGCAATATCTACAATCACAGTGCCTGTCAACTGAAAACTTGTGCCTATGGCACACCTATTCCCGAAGTTTTCAAGTGCCCACCTTATCAGTCCCTCCGCAGGCATGGCATTTAGTTGAGCCAGAGTTTCTTTTGTGATGTTATCTATTCTCATATAAAATACCGTTATACGGTCTTTCCTACGCATCACGCACACGCATCACGGTTTTTCTAAAACTTCACATACCCCTTTTTCTCCAGATAACCTATTATCGTCCTTACCGACTCTTCAACTGACATCTTTGATGTATCAATGGTTATCTCAGGGTTTAATGGTTCTTCATACGGCGCTGATATGCCTGTAAATTCCTTTACCTCACCTGCACGGGCCTTTTTATACAATCCCTTTGTATCCCTTTCTTCACACACATCCAAAGGACATTGGACATAGACCTCTATAAACTCTTTTTGCAAATTTCTTGCATTATCTCTGTCTGCCCTATACGGTGAAATAAAGGCTGTTATTGTTATAATATTCGCATCTGTAAATAGTTTTGCAACCTCGCCAATCCTTCTGATATTTTCAGAACGGTCCTCTGGTGAAAAACCAAGGTTCTTATTCAGACCGTGGCGGATATTGTCGCCGTCCAGTATATATGCCTGATGTTTATTTTCAAGCAGGGCATGCTCAAGTTCAACAGCGATGGTTGACTTGCCTGAACCTGAAAGACCTGTAAGCCAGATGGTCAAGCCCTTCTGCTTCATCAGTTTTATCCTGTCGTCTCTTGTAATCTTTCCGTGATGCCATTTTATGTTTGTTGCCTTTTGCTGTGTCATGTTGCCTCCTTTAAATACAGGCTATAGGCAATGGGCAATGGGCAATGGTTAATAGGTTTTTAACCCATAGCCTATAGCCCCTTGCCAATTGCCTGTCTTATTCCTCAAACACCTCTACCTTGCAAGCCGCCCTTTCAATTAGTTCATCTACCCTTGACCTTGAAAAGTATTTTAAAAACACTGACCGCTTTCTTTTCACTGCCACTGCTGTATCTACTTTGTATCTTTCAATCACCTCAATGGCCTTTTCAACAAAGTCGCCGTGTGTAGTAACCGCATCAAAGTCAACATTTTCCTCCATTGCATTGATCTGCACCTTGCCGATTTCTTCATATCCGCGCTGACGGTATTCCTTCATTATCGCCTCTGTCAACTGGGTTGATGGT